>NZ_MEIH01000344.1:0-62033 GCF_001723155.1 Haladaptatus sp. W1 | reverse complement strand
GCGGTTGGACCACAAAGGGATCAACAACGAACTCAAGTCGGACATATCAAACAGTACAGAACGCAGTCAACAACGATCGATATGGTCTCGGCGACTTCGAACACGACTATCGTACTCACCTCCAAGGTTCGTACGCGAACTACACGAATAACTGGGGGAGCAACGACGTCGACGTCGTTGTCAAGCTGACGAAACCGTTCGAAGAATGTCTTGACGACCTAGATGCCATAGAAAAAGAACGCTACTGGGAAAGCTACTCCAAGTCGAATTACACCTTTGGTGAATTCTACGATACGGTTCACAGTGCGCTCAAGAACTACTTCGGTAGAGAGAACATCGAGAAGGGCAGCAAAGCCATCAAGGTCAAAGCCAACGACGATACCGGCCTCGAAATCGAAGCCGACGTCGTTCCATGTGTCGAGTATCGGAAGTACGAGAGCTTTGATGCAGACGGGACTGAAAAGTTCGTCGAGGGGATGTGGTTTAAAACGCAGGATCTATCTCCACGGACAATCATCAACTACTCAGAAAAGCACAGGAAGAATGGAGGGATAAAAAACGACCACACGAACGAGAATTACAAGCCGACAATTCGGATGTTCAAGAAGGCTCGCGACCATATGGAGAGTCGAGGATACGTTCCCGAAGATACCGCGAGTTCGTACTTCATCGAGGGGCTACTTTTCAACGTCCCCCACAGTCGCTTCAAGAAGTCGAATCTCAGAGAGCGATACACATCTATCCTCGAATATCTGGAGGAGAATAACGTTGAGGACTTCATTGAACAGTCAAAGCAGTACGACCTCTGTGTCGATAACGATCCCGACCGATGGACGACCGCCGACGCGAACGCGACGATCAGCGGCTACCGTGATCTCTGGGAGGAATGGTAGATGCACTCGTACGCTATCAGTGGCTCTCGGGCAAAGACTGGCGGCTACATCATGATAGTCGCCGCCGTCGTCGCGAACGGACTCAATAGTAGGCTCGAAATCCTCTGGGCGTACCTCCCACTTGACCTTCCATCGCTTACGCTCTCAATTCCGTTCACCTTCGCCGCACTCTTCTTCATCTACAACAAGTGGCTTTGGTACTGGCCATTCCTCTCAAGTGTCGCCGGCGTCCCCGACATCAGTGGAGAGTGGGTCGGTCCTCTCTACTCCTCGTACCGCAGTGACGGGGGTAATGGCGCTGCTGATAAACCAAAAGGTAGTCTCCGCCCCGTGTTCACTATCCATCAAACGTGGTCAAGAATTGAGGTAAACGGCGACTTCGCAAAGTCGCGATCGGAAAGCACGACAGCCAGTTTCAGGACAGATAAAGGGAACCCGCAGTTGGTTTTCACCTACGTAAACCACTCGCGAACTCCCGAAAAAAACGACGGTCAACATGAAGGTGTGAACAAACTTCGACTTGCGACTGATGGAGACGGAAACGACGTACTTGAAGGAGAGTACTACACAGACTCGTCGCGGAACAACCATGGAACGATGGAACTCCGGCGTCCTGAAGATGCAGAAAGCTCAGATCCATAGCCACTTGCCCCTCTGAGTCGATGATCAATACCAGATAAATACTAAATAGCTGAAGAGTGTTTCGTGATCAGTGATAGTGTAAGCGATGATCTCAAGCCAAAGAGGGCGAGTCTACAGTTTATTCGCTCATGCTATAAGCCGTACATGAATTTCAAATTCGTCATGATTGACGACTGACCGGTTCGACCGTCCTTCCTGGATGAGCTCAACGACGTTCAGTTCCGCCAGTTCATTCAGGTTTCTGCTGACGTCCTTGATACCCCGATCGACTAGTCGCGCTGCTTCACGCATATTTGATGGCTTATGCTGAGTTCGGAGGAGTTCCAGATTTGTATCACTGAACAACCGCTGGAGATCTCCCTCTTCTTGGAGACTCAGAACGTGGCGGCCCTCCGGTTCGTCGCCGCATTCAAGTGCTTCTATCGCGTTCAGCGTGTCCTTGTGGAAGTTGTCGGTCCATTCAACCCGGGTGTGGAGTGTTGCGCTCATGGCCTTGTCGCTGCTGTGTTTTGATTATCGGTAGTTGTTGAATTCACGGAGCAACCGACGATACAAGTCGACCATGCCTGGAAAGTCGATTATTTCGACTGTATCATAACGGAGTGCCTACGGCTGATGACTTCCTATTGAATAAAGGATAGACCCATCATGATCCGTTGTCGCTCTGCACGATGCAAAAGGGGAAATATAAATCACCCTGAAACCCGTATCCGACCATATGGGGAAGGAGACTGCGCACGAACCGCTGCCGGCCGATGCCCATGCCAATGCAGCGGAGGCGTTTGTTGACCGGGCACGGTCCCAGCACAGCGACGAAATCGCTGAGCTGTACGTCTTCGGCTCGACTGTTCGAGGGGAAACCCACGGACGCGCAAGTGACGTCGACGTTCTCATCGTTCTCGCTAACGATACTGACCGCGACGCCACCGCCGACTCACTCCGTGATATCGCCCTCGACGTGATAATCGAATACGGCCCCGCCGTCGAACTCCACATTCTCTCCGAAACCACGTTCGATCGCCACCAACGAGAGGGGAACCCGTTCATCCGTAACGTCGTCACCGAGGGGCGTTCGTATGCCTGACGCCAACGACACGGATCCCACCGTTGAACAGGAGCTCCAGCAGGCGCGACAGGCACTCGACGATGCTACAAAAGCACAAGAAGCCGGGCTCTCAGACGCCGCGGTGATTAACCGTCTCTACTACGCCGCATTCCATTCCGTTCAAGCGGCCCTCTACGACCGCGGGTTCGAGCCCACGTCTCACGGCGGTGTGCTCTCCTTGTTCGGGTCGGAAATCATTGCTGCTGGGGACGCTGAACGGCGGGATGGTCGATTCTTCAGTCAACTCTCCGAGCTTCGGCAGCAAGCCGACTATGGCTATGACGAACTCGATGAGGATGTCAACGCACTCCATTCACGAACCCAACAGCTTGTCTCCGAGATGGAAGCTCTTTGTACCACCTCGGGCTAACGAGGCTAGACGACGTTCGCATTGACGGGTTCGACAATTCAAAGGGTACTACCGTGAGGGGATCACCCCAGCACGAAGGGCGAAACCTAACGCCGACGTCAATCCCAACCAAGAAATCCTCGTAGAAACAAGTCCCCGACGAAATTGAATCCCAACGGCGACAAGTACTGAACCACTGTTGTCGATGCTTTCGTATGATCGTCGTTGGTCGTCACCGAGTTTGCAAATAGCTTCAAATCAGACTCAGTCAGAGATGGGATGACCTAATCGATGTCAAGTTCTTCTTTAAGCTGTGGGCTGTTGAGACCGGCCCGAAACACAGCGTTGAAGAAATCTTTGTTCTTCGAAAGATCTTCGCCGTGTGCTTGATAGTATTCCGAGTCGAGTCGCTTGAAAGTCGAAATCATCTCCTCATGGATGCTCTCATAGAGATATACGTTCACGTTGTGTAAATCGCGAACTGCAAGTCCTTTCTCTTCAGCATCCAACGCCATTTCCCGAACCGTCGAACCAACTGCCTGTGGCTCGGTGTCTGCTATAGTCTCCGTTTCTGTAGTTACTGACGTATCTGTTGTATCTGTTGTATCTGACGTTACTGATTCGTCTTCTGTGGAGTCAATTGTATCTGATGTATCTTCAGTGTCTGAGACTGCAGATGTACCTGATTCATTTTTATCTGAGATATCTGCTGTATCTGCTGTATCTGCTGTATCTGCTGTATCTGCCATATCTTCACTGTCTGATTGTTCTTGTGTTTGTGAGGCGCCCGATATCACGTGGGTGTCTGACTGATCTTGTATATCAGAGGGATCTGTAGTATCTGATGTGACTGAGGTATCTGATTGGTCTTCACCTGGAGAATCGGTAGTTGATGCAGTCCCAGCACCACCACCACTTCGGACTTCGTCCATACTCCACATATCCTCCTTTCGTCGTTCCAATTCGTCATCGTCGTCGCTCATGCTGTCACCTCAGTATTTTTGCGCTCAAGCATCGCTGCAATCTCACTATACGCTTCACGCGCGTCCTCTGTTTTTGCGGGATCCTCATGAGTGAAAATCGAGAGTCCGTTGTTCCATGCCCGTCGGATGGCTACGCGGTTAGGGACCTGGAAGACATCATGCGGAGCATCGTTAAAGAACTCGAGCATCTGAGCCGTGTCATTGTTCATTGCACCCTCGACTGCGTTAATAACTATCCCCAAGATTTCGATCGAATTGATTTGTCCAGGAAAGCTATTCATCAGATACGAGATTTCCTCGTTCATTTTCTCGACAGCTCTGATCGACCGGCGAGTTGGTTCAACGGGGAGAAGTGCTTTTTCGGATGCAATAAGTGCATTATCAAGGATCTGACTGAGGTCCGGCGGACAATCGATGAGAATGAAATCGTACTCGTGGTCAAGCGCATCAAATGCGATTTTGAGACGCATTTCGCTATTCGCAACCTGTGTGACGAGCATGTCCTTGAGTGCATCCATCGCCTTGTTTGCAGGGATGACGTCGAACTCCTGGTGTTCACGGATGATCTCGTTAATCGCGTCCGTCCGTGTTGGATCGACCATGACTTGATGAAGTGACGGGATCTTCTTATTATACAGATCTCGAAAACCGGTGCCTTCGGTAAGCGTTCCTTGTGGATCGGCATCAACAAGAAGAACATCAAACCCTCGATCGGCGAGCGCACCACCGACGTTAATTGTCGTTGTTGTTTTTCCCACTCCACCTGCTTGGTTGGAGACAGCGATTATTTGAGTCATGTATCTTCCGTATCTGATGTGACTGACGCCACTAATATAACGTTACGTCAGACATATCTGATGTATCTTCCATGTCTGGTGTATCTGACGCATCTGATACTGCTGATGAGAATACTGATTCAGAAGCCGTGGAGAAGCCGCAAATGGTCGAGAAAGACCTTGCTGGTAGGTTACTGTCGTTTTTCGTGATGAACGACCTCCGACACCCTCCTTGGCTTCCTAAGCTTTCGTCGGGTCCAATCGCTCTATTCGGAGATTTGTATACGTCATTCTGTCACTCGTATTTTAAAAGATCCCGCACATAGTGGAGGGGAAGGGTTTGTTCATATGAGATTCATCCCCCGTCCGAACAAGCTTCGGACGCGATGGTTCACTGATAACCCATAAATTTCGTCAACGAACCTTACCCCGTCACTGGGAAAGCTCCGGACACAGTGGAGTGTGTCTGGCGTGAATTTTGGTTCCTCACAGGAAAGTACGGAAGTTTGGTGGTAGCGTTTGAGTAGTGCGTTTTCTCGGAGTAGATAGGTTAGTATTGTATACTAACCTATGGCACTTAGTACGCCGCAAACTCGTCTCTATGACTGTGACTAAAGAGTTCTAAGGGACTACGACGTAGACTACATTTGCGACTTAATAGATTGGTGAATACCAACTGTGTTAATAATTTGTTCTAATGCTTTCAGCACTGGGTTAATATCCTGATTCAGTGTGACAGTTTTATACTGACCACCGGTACTGCCTTCATTCCGCTTGTCAACAGCAAGAAGCCCTAACATTTCGAGTTCATCGATGTGATCGTGCATCCAACGACTTGTGAGAGATTCACGTCCAGCCTGCTCACAAAACGACTCGTATCGTCGATAAAGATCACGTGATCGAACGGGACTCTCATTTCCTGCTTCGAACGTAGTAACTGCATAGAGGAGAATCCGTTCATGTTCATTTAATCCAAGAATGCCTCGGGTGACTTCCTCACGTTGGAGAAGTTTTCTGCCACGACGAACATGCTCGTCAATTACCTGGTCAGCACCTTCTTCTTGTGCGATATCACCAGCTTTCAAGAGCAAATCAAGTGCCTTGCGAGCATCCCCGGATTCTTGAGCACCATATGCAGCACAGAGCGGGATCACACCACCCCCGAGAACATCATCTTGGAAAGCGATCGATTCCCGTTGGCGGAGCACCTCGCGAAGCTCATCAGCACTGTATGCAGGAAAGTTGATCGAGCGTTCACAGAGGGATGAACGAACTTTCGGTGAGAGTCGGTCGCGATACGAGAGGTCATTGCTGATCCCCACGACGCTCACACGGGCAGACGTAAGCTCGCGATTTTCTCGTGCTCTGGATAATTGATAGAGAAGTGAATCATCTTGTACATGGTCGATTTCGTCCAACACGAGGATGATGAGGCCTCCGTGGTTATCAAACGCCTCCCACATCATATCATAGACCTTTGAGCGTGGATGGCCTGTTTCACTGATTTTTTCACCAGTTTCCCGAAACGTGTTCACTAATTCAACGCCGATACGATAGCTCGTGTCGATTCCATCGCAGTTGATGAGTTTCGTTTTTATTCCGACGTCATAGTTCTCGCCTGCCGATTCAAGCCTATCGAATAAGAATCGAGTCGCTGCGGTCTTCCCAACGCCCGTTTTTCCGAAAAGAAAGATATTGTCGGGTTGGCTTCCATCGATCGCTGGTTGAAGAGCAGCGTGATACTCTTGAAGTTCGTCATCTCGTCCGACGAACTCTTCAGGAGTATAGTCGTCGAGTAACGCGTTCCGATTTGCAAACGGGAAATTTCCCGGTTTGAAGTCGAATTCACCCATTTGATTTTTCGTGTGATAGCCGGTTACTTATTTCTATCGACCACCCGTTCAAGTGATTCGAGTGAGACTGCGACTATATAAGTAAAGACGTGGACCCTCAGACCCCGTCGTTCAAGTGAATGACCTCGGGATGAGGGGAGTGATTTTTCGAAGAGGGACTCTGATTATGCGAACATTTAATAGGGATAATGGTTAACAGTAACCGTACTAGCGAACTATTTCAATAACAAAACAAAATTCCTTATTGGTGTTGTTTGAGAATAAACGACTTTGTGATCTGGACTCCTCTCTTGACAATATTCACTTGAACGACGGGGTCTCTGTCTTTATAAAGGAGATCGCTCACTTGAACGGGTGGTCATTGCTATGTGCCCCCACGCTGTCCCTGACTTTCTGATGTCGAGTAGGGTTCGTCAGCCATTTGTCTGACGATTGTACCGCTTCTTTTAGATGGTCAATAAACCCGCCGTTCAGCGGGTGGTTATTGCTATTGATGTCCGCCAAGATAGCATCTAAGTTGGTAACAAACACCGATGGACGAATGGAGTCATATATCCTTTATCCGAATAGTTAGTTCTCATGTGCCCAGTTAGTATATTATACAAACGTTTGATACTCAGGATACAGAGACCAGACCCCCTTCTTAGTGAATATGTTCAGTTGCAAGCCAGCGTTTCGTTTCACTTTCGCACCGGTTGGCTGACTTCTTTATCAATCGCCTTCGAAGAGAAAACTGCAGTCAGCGTAACCCAGTCAACGGTGTGGGCCTCAATCCAACCCATCCTTCCACGCCGTTTGTTCCCCTTGTATTCACCACCAACGAGGCGAGTGTCATTTTGTCCCAAGGCTTTACGTCGGTAGTTCCTGTCTTTGATTATATCGATGATTTCGAATCGGCGATCGCCACTCACACCACTTGCGCAAGAATCGCTTGAGACACTCGCAAACGCACTGCCGAGTGAGGGAGAACTCACGTACGAGCAAGCGTATGCAACCCTCAAAGATCGTGAAGAGCTTGAGCAGCCAGCGGCCGAAGATATCATCGAACGACTCTACATGCGGGGCCACATCTACGAAGTCGAAGGAAAGATCCGGCTGACTGATCACCGACCTGAATAGCGAGGATGTCCTCGGTCGCAAAGTCATATTCGGCACTCGAATTCGACGGTGCCAAACTCACTCCCTTCTCTGTTCGACTACCTCAATAATCGTCGCTGCCGTGGTTCGAATTCGTCCAAGTCGATCTTGAATCGCGTCCGAATCATCGTCCTGCCATGCTGCGAGGTAGAATGCTGAGCCACTCGTGTCCAACCCAACGTATCGACCGACGATGTACGCGACGGCTTCTGCTTCGACTTCGCGTTTCGCTCGCTCACACTTATCCTCAACATCGAAGTGCAACAGTGCGTGGGCGTATTCGTGGATCAGCGTTACAGCGAGATCCGCCTGATTTGCCCGTGCTTTCACTTCCACGATTGGCTGGAGGTCATACAGACTCCGCTGTTTGCAGACGCCCTTCGCCTTGCCGTGTTCCCAGTCGTCAGCATCGACGATACGAACCGTCACCCCGAGCTCATCAGCTGCATCTTGGAGGGGGGACACGAGATTTTCAGCATTTCCGGTTGCTTCGGTCTCGAGCTCAGGAAGCGGTTCACCCTCCGTCTGAGACACATCGAAAACAGCCGTGGGTTTGAATCCGACCAGTCCTTTCGACCACGCTTCAGGTGGTGTCTCCTCGTATGCACACTCAATTCGCTCGTGGTAATTGGGTGAGTTCTCGCACTCTGGACACTGCTTGGTGATGATCGGCGCCCAGATCCAGATTCCGTTCTCACCTTCCTGGACGTGACGATCGAACTCAGTTCGCCAGGTGTTGTACCCAGCGACCTTCGTCGCGTTTGGACACTGCAGGGTAATCAGGAGCGTGTTCCGATGGGAGTAGTCATGGAATTTCGACTGGACATCTAGCCACTCTTGGAACTGCTGACTCGTTTTCGCCTCGTCAGTCAATGTAGTGAGGTCGTCGATCCAGTGTTCGATCGTGCTGTGCATCTCGTCACGTCGGGTGTCGTACTCGTCGAACGACACCGCTGAGAAGTCACTCGTCGCCATGAGTTCGTACTGGGCACTCCACTTCGGACTGCCCCGCACCCTTTCGGGGCCAAAAAACTGCTGTGTCCGAACGAGATACATCTGGCTTCGATCGCTTCTTCAGCACAGACATGCGTCGGGTTTACAGAAGTCATCCGCCAGTTCAGCACCGCTGTTCGCCGGGAGAATCTACTCAGTGATGGGCAATTCGTCGTCGACGGCGTAGAGATACCCGCGGAGCAACAACATTTCGAGCAGATCGTCAGCCTGCCTACTCAAGTGAGTGGCTTGTAGACAGGACACCCCACTCATCGCGTCACCCAGGTGGAAAATACACGCTCTGGTCGCCGGCGACCTCCTCCAACTGGTTTTGATGTCGATGCGTGAAATAGCAGTCATAGCTGCAGTAACCACAAATCACTCCCGTATCGTACTCGGCGACAAACGGCCCACGCTCGGTCGTCCAGACATTCGTCCCGCACTCGGTACAAGCTGAGTTCTCGAGATCATCCGGTGTCGGTCCATGATATTCGAGGCCGAATCCATCCGCCTGTAGCGTCGACTCAGGCCAGATGCCGTGTGCTTGCCAGAAATCACGAACACGACTGAGGCTATGGCGGACGGTCTTTCGGATCGTCACATGATCAGCGTTGCGACCACTGTCGTCCCAGCCATCGCCCGTCCAGAACTCGCCGAACTGCGCTCCTCGATGCAACCCGTTCCAATCCATGCCAACGATGTCAGCTGGTGGGTCGCCCGATAGCGTCGGTTGCGTGAGTTGGTCGATGACGGCCAACTGTTTGGGTGGGCTGCCACCAAGGATGTGGACACGGCGACCCCGCCAGTCAATGGGATCGGAGAACTCGTGTGCAAGCTTGTCGGCATATCCACGCGAGTAGCCGAGGACGATGTCGTCTGGAATTACGTCGATCGCCGCCCGACACTTGGGGACGATAATGAACTCGGTGTCGGGGAAGTTCGTTTCAAGCTCTCGAATCGTGTCGACGTACGTCCGCGCCTCTGTAGCGTCGTATGCGTCACCGATGACGCCAACCGCGGGTTCGTACTCGAAGACACGCTCGATGTATCGGTCAAGATCTGGATTTCGAAAATCGTTGTCGAGCATCCCTACTGGACACTCGAGGGCGTTGAACTGCGATTGTTGGTACGTACAGTCCTCGCGAAAGCCAGGGAGGAATCCGAGATGTAATGCGTCCAGTGCGAACGGCACGCGATGGAGAAACGCTACGTACTTTGCCTGGCGAGCGTCGGCGTACGTTTTTGTAGCACTGTCGCTGGTCGTCGCTGAGAGGTCGTGAATCGACATCGGGAGTCACCTGCGGGACGTCGTCGCCCCGCAGCTCTCCAGGGGCGATAAAAAAACAGGTTAGTGCATCTTAACCAACAACAGCAAGGATTCTGGGTAGGAAACCGGCAGATTGTTGGTTAATTCTCGTATAGACCTCGACTATTCGTTTCGTCTCCTGCCAGCGTTTGCTGCTCGTTAGCTGTCTCCAAGAACAGTGTCGACTGATCACTCTCAGCCGATCGTTCTACTTCTGCTGCCGCTTGAGGAAGCTGAGGAGCGTCTCGATATCCTCGGTCGAGGCCGATGATTGGCCGAACATACTCTTGAACCGGTGATCGAGTCCACCCTCTTCGATGAACGCGTGTGCCTCACTGAGCTGTTCCCGAAGGGCATCAGCATCTCCGCGATGCAGATGCGTCCCGACCAAGTCGAGGTCGATCGACGGAATTGCAGCGAGGACATCAGCGAGATCCGTTTTTCGGCCACTATGGAGCTTGGCCGCGACAAGCACTTCCCCATCAGCTGCCCGTGCGGTTGTCGACCGAGTCCCGCCTGAAATCGTCGTCGGGGAACTGTGCGTGCGCAGATAGTCGAACGACCACTCTGCTTCAGTCTGTCGGCAGCCGAGACCGTTCACGAGGATATCCACACCGACCGGGTGAGGTAGCCCTTCGGTACGCTCGAAGAGTTCGATTTCACGATTATAGATGGTCTCTTCCGGGGGAACTTCGAGATCGGCTTGTCGTTCAAAATCGCGCTCTTCGAGGAATGCAACGACTTCGTCGTAGTCGTCCGGGGTGATGACGAGGTCGAGGTCGGTCGAGAATCGCGTCTCGAACTGACTGATCGCGTAGCCGCCAACGAGGACGAATCCGATTTCAGACTGCTCCAGTTCTTCGAGCACCTCAATGAGTGCTTCACTGCGGTCTTCTTGGCTCATGATTATGCTGGCTCCATGCGGTAGTTCGCATCAGTGTCGATGTCGTCGTACATCCGTCCGAGCATATCGAGTGCTGATTCGAAGGTCGCGTAGTACTCGTTTGCGAACGTCACGGTTTCCTGGAGTGAGATGACGGGTCGTCCGTCGACCATCTCGGCCTCGATCTGTGACCGTGGTTCGAGGACGACCTGGATGGCGCCGTTGAGGTCATCGGCGGGCTGGCGTTCCTTCGCAGTCGGGATTCCGAATCGATCGAAAAATTCCGTCCAGGCGTCGACGTCGGACTCGTGGACGGCAATGAACAGCGGATAGTCCTCCGGATCGCGAGCAACTTGGTAACCACCACGGGTCCAGACATAGATCGCATCGATGGCAGTGAATGCATACTCCATACCTGCGAACTGCGGGAGAACATACGCTTCTGAGATCGACGGTGGCGAGATCTCTGCTGTCGCAGTCAAAAACTCGAGACCGACGTCTCGAATCGTCTGATCGACGAGATGGAGGCCATTATCGTACGCGATGTACCCCGCTTCCTCAATGCGGTTCACAACACGGCGAATCGTCTCTCGATTCTCGTCGATTTTCCGTGCGACGCCGGAGATGGAATCTCCTTGGTCAAGCGCGAGGATGACCTTGAGTTCCTTCTCACCACATACTTCGTACATCCTATAGTTACACAATTCTGTGCAACACCCAAAAGAATTACTATTCGTATGAGTCTGCTGGCTGGATCTGGCGAGCGTCTTCAGCGAAGTCGTGGATGTATTCCCGAAGCGTGTTCATGTCTTCGCAGGCATCCTCAAGCGTCTTTGCCTTCACCTTCGCCTTGATCTGGTCTTCGTCTCGTGTTCCACTCCCACGTTTGAGCTTCAGTGTGAGTGAAACGCCGACATCAGTTCGTTCGACGTACTCCGTTTCGGTTGACGACTCGCGATTTGGATCCGATTCGACGTCTATCTCAGGTACTGTGTTAGGCTCAGTCATGTGTATTCTGCGAAGGTCTCTGTCTGACCCCGCACCCTTTGAGGGGGTGAAAAAATCGTTCTTGTCGCTTCACTTGTGAAGGAGGGCCGTTGCTCGACTTAACCAACGTCGCTCACAGTAGAGTCGTACTGTTGGTCAATCTCTGAGCGAGGAGTATGATTGCTGGTTGTTTAATAGTGGACATCTGCCGGGATGATCCACACCTGCTCATCAGCACTGAGTACATGATCGAGGTGTTCACGATTTCGAATCGCGTCGCCGAATTCAGTGTACAGGTAGAGCGATGGACCACGATACGCGCCAAGATTGTAACAGGCGTGGCGGGCGAGATCTTTGTCGTGCATGAGTTCATCGTCACTGAACTCGGTGACCGCCGTTCGCACTCGTTCGAGATTGCGTTCGAACTCTTGCCTGGTTGCCTCCCACCCACGTTCTAAGAGTTTTTCGCCGTCGTCAGAGTCGATTGGTGCGACGACCGGAAGTTCGCCCCATCGAGCCTTCCCTGCAACGGATGATCTCTCGTCATCGAACATCACATAGTAATCAAAGATGGCAGCATTGTCGGGACCAGCTCCGACAAGCCGGTCAAACGCTGCTCTTCCGCATGCTAGTGCAGTGTCTTCAGTCGATGCTTCTACGAGTGCGTAAATTACCTGGTGCATATCAGTCACCTCGCCGACGCATTGGTTCGACACGACTCTATCACACAACACTTCATCTGTACGCCGGCACCCATCGCCGGCGCGAATAAAATCCTTTGTGAGAGGAGCAGATTCACACGTGATTCGAACTACTCTTCCGGGAGAACGCGACGCCCGGATCGCACACAGGGCCAACATGGAAAACCACTCAGCCCATCACAGTCACAGTCAGCTGGCTTGTCTGTGTCGCTACCGTTTTCATGGGTTTCAGGGTTGTTCTCAATTTGTGTCCCACCGTCTGCGACGAGGGAATGGTCTGTCGCTGCTTGGAGGAGTGGCGTTCGAATTGCGACGCCAACGCGGTGTTTGCATGCTCCGTCGTAGCGGTCGTCCGCAGGACACTCACAGGCAATCGGTATTCCATTGTGAACAGTGACGAGATATTCGTGGTCAGTTGGATTTGCGTGACTTGTATTCCGAACGCGAACACCCCTCGTTGTGAGTGAAAATTCGAGAGCTTCGTACTGGGCGCGCTTTGCAACTCGTTTCGTGAACGTCAGGTGGGATAGGACGTGTTTACTGGACATACTCGCTCCACGAAGCACGCAGTGTGCCCCGCACCCCTCGGGGGCACAAAAAACGGAGCACTGATCGTCCAATACGTACAATCAGTGATCTACGCCTTGCCGAATTCGCCTTCGTAGTGGTCGATACACACGTCTATCAGTTGACGATCTAATCGTTCATGATCGGTCGAAAAAGAGCGCTTGGAGATACTAACTTGCCGTGGATACCCTCTAATTAGATGGTCGATGTACAACTGTTTCGAGCTCGTCTAGATCTTCGAAGTCGCTATCTCCCGTATGAAGGGTTTCACAGTCGGTGAGAACCGCTGTTGCGAGGTGAATGGCGTCTGCATACGACAGTTCGCGCTCCCGGCGCTGGTAGTATTTCGTACGGAGCCGTGATGCGTATAATGCGATTTCACTCGTGACAGGAACGACGTGGATTTGCTCGAAATCCTCAATCGCACTTGTGACAAGATCTGCCGTTTCACTGCCCACCTCGCGATTGAGGATATAATCGACCTCTGTCAAAGTAATCGATGAGACGATGCCACCAGTGTCCCGTGCATCGTGAATCATTTCTTCGGCAATGTCCGACAGTGTCCCATCAAGACCGTATTCGAGCCAGACCCACGAGTCGAGATAAATCACGCGTGTCTGCTCCACTCGCGACGTTCACGCTCTAACAACTCCGCTGCGTCGAGTTCAAGTGGGGCAGCACGCTCCCGGGCAGTTTTGAGACGGTTCATCGGGTCATTCGGAACGCCGATCATTCGAACTCCACCGTCCTCATCGAACCGAAAGAGGACTTTCTGCCCTTCTGTGAGCTGGAGTCGCTCTCGAACTTTCTTTGGGATGGTAATTTGTCCCTTGCTGGTGATTGTTGCTTCGTACGACATCGTCTGTTCTCCTTACAAAATGTTTGTTTGTAATGCGTATATCTGTTTCGCATACCCCTGTATTATCGTCTAATCGAATCGGTAAATCGCGATCCCATCGTGATCGCATTCCGGACACTCGCTCGTTTCGACCTCGACCGTAGTTCCACACTGCCGACACTCAGCGATGACAGTGCTGTGCGATCGGCCAGTGAGCTGTATTAGGAGGTCTTTCATGCGAACTCTGGCCTGTGATTGGCGTGTTGGTCGTCAATGACGAAGCCACAGTCTTCGCAAACTGTTTCGATCACGTTGGTAGTGACCAGGCCGTCGCATCTGGGACACTGGTTGGTTAGTTCGCTCGGTACGTCTTCGTCAAAGCCTGTTGCATACCTGCCGCTGATTGTCATTGGAATCACTGCTCATCGAGACGCTCACACTAGAACGCCCCGCACCCCTCAGGGGGCGAAAAAACTTCCCGTTGTCAAGCCTCACCGACGGTTAACAGTACGTCTGATACAATTCACCGCTGATATCTTATGACTGTGGTTAGTATAATATACTAACCCAGTCCCATTCGATACCTTGCCCGTCGAGAACTGGACTTTCGCGATTTGCTGGTCGTACGGTTTTCCACAGAGGGGGCACTCATCCGTATCTGGTGTCGGTCTTGACATAGCATGGTCTAGTTGGCTTCGGCAAGGATGTGTTTGACAGCGCTCGTCACCTCCTCAAATTGCGTCATCGTCAACGAATCAGTCGTGAGATACAGTCCGGCGTGATCGGTGATCACACGCACGAGATAGCCATTGTCGAAGTCTCTCAGTGTAAAGTTGTACTCACCGAGCTCAGACCAGTTGTACGTCCGCTGGAGATTGAAGCCTCTACGCTCAGTTTCAATGAAGCCAAGTTTATCACCGCGTTCTAGCTCATCCCGGAGATACAAATGTTCAGCCTCGTCTGGAGTAAAGTACGTGAGACTGCGTAGCTCATCGCCGATTTGTGTACGGCACGCCCGAATCAACTTCTCGGTCGTAGCATCAGCAAACGTGCTCGTGTGTGACGGCTAGCCACTTGCGCTGAAAATATGTTTTGGCAGGGGACTCTTCATTTATCATTTCAACACGGAAACCTTGCCCTTCAGAGTAGGGAGAATGTCAAGGCGATCGCTTTTAATCATCGGTAGAATGGAGCTCTGGCGGTGTGTCCGGAACTGTGTTCTGTGTATACCAATAGTGGCTAGCCGACAGTATCCCGAACGCCGTTAGAACCCCGAGGATCGCTACAAACCAGGATAGAATGGCTACTGGATAGAAATGTATCCAGATTCCCGTGAAAAGGAGTACACTCCCCAGTGCGAGTCCACGATAATAGCGATCCCATGGAAGCATTGGTCTGGTGAACATATTCAGATAGTCGTCAAACACACGTATGCGGCTCGTCGGCCGTATTTTCCCGGACTCTGGGTCGTAGTCGATGATCCCAGCATCGGCGAGTGCCGGGATGTGGGTCTGATACAGCGAAATATAGACCCGTTTTCGCTGTTTACTGAGAAGGTCTGCTGGCGTCGTATTATATTCCCACGCAGCGACGTGGTCGGTCACATCGGCAAAATCGACAGGGCAATTTTCTCGTCGCAGATAGTGAACTGCATAGCGTCGTCGCATGCTCTGCAACACCTCGAACACCTGATCCTGAGATAGTTCAGTTCGATTCATTGAACCGTTCAGCTGTTCAGTGAATACCTTCATGTCACTATCCTCGATGGGAAGCGATTGGGTCTAATGCTACAGAAATCATCATTCTACAGTCTACTTTCTCTTCTTCGACCTTTGTTATCTCGACGCTATTTGTGGTTAGCAGACCTATACGGCCGATATCAAGTGGTGTAGAATTACCACTCCTCGTCGAGAGAATGTTTGAACAGTAGTTGTAGTACGGCTGCTTACGTTTGTTACTCGTACTCAATTCATTGGTGAGGGCATTCACCGACTGAAGGGTCTCGGTTCCGCTTCGAAGGAACTCCCTGTTCGAGCTAATGAAGTGTCTACTCCCAACCAGGAACCCGAATTAATGATGCTGTGACTATCAGCGATTAGGTCGCCTGATTTTGGTGCTATCATTTGCGTTCTCGTTTGTAGACTCATCCTATCGAACCGGTGGCAAAGCTACGACGCACTACCTGCCGATTACACCGTTGTAATAGAGGGGGAGCGCGAATGCGACCCCCTCCTTTTCGCAGAAAATGACGCAGAAAAAGACGCACTCCACCCTAACCAACCGATTACTACCACCATGTGTCACCGGCAATGCGGTGTGAATCTCGTGTGGTGGTGTGGTTCGAGCGGGGGTTCGCAGAACCCCCGTGATTACAACGCTATAATCAGCACCCTCCGTTCCCTCCCGCATTAGCTTCGTGAGCTCTCACCCACCCTGCCAAGTCGGGATGAGCGAACGTAATTTCGATGTGGTGGCCACCGACACCCATTGCGTCGTCCACACACAGCGTTCGTGACTCCTTGTAGGTCACGCCGGGTACACGCTCGGCCATCTCTTCCATCACCCGATAGCCATCGTTCTTGTATGCACAGCCATAGTGCGTTGCGACTTCTCGATAGCCCAACCGTGCGACCATGACGTCGTTCGTCTTGGCGACGTTCTTCGCGTGCTCGAGGACGTTGAGATACTTGTCTTCGACTTGCTGACTCTCAGCGCGCTTCTCACGGAAGTTCACGAGTTCGGTGTTCTGTTCTGAACGCTGGATCGTCTCGAAGAGCTGACGGCCTGCATTGGTTGCTTCCGCGGCGAGGTTCGGCGAGTCGTCGTCAACACTCTCTTCAGTCTCGTAGTCCCGAACGAGATTGATTATACGCGAAACCGACGCTCGCACACGGGCGTTCTTCTCCTCTATTTCGGCGAGGTCGTCGATGTCCGATTCCATGGTCTCGGTCGTCTCCTCGAGATTGCTGAGCTGCTGGCGGTCCTGGGCACGCTCTTTGGTCGCCTCTTCGCGGTAGTCCTCGAGATCATCGACTTGCTCTTCGAGATCGTCGATCCGCTCGTCTTTTTCGACGACTTCCTGCTCGAGGTTGTCAACACGATCGGTAAGCATCTGAACATGGTCTGCGAGGTCGCTGACCGATAGCTCGTCATCGTCGAGAATACTGGATGCCCCGGAAACAGTGGTGTTACTCATTGGCACACACCTCCCTTCTGGATGCAGTGTCGTCTGCTGGCGTCGAGAGCCGAGGAAAATGGGCGATGGTGGTAAGTGACCCAAGACAGCGGACGGTCGTGTCACTGTGGGTGTTGGTATACTCGATAACAGTCATGGGAGCGTCGGACTGGAGAGCCGTACACTGGTAGGTCGCGTGCTGTGCAGTCGTCATTGGTGGCGCTGTCAGGACTAGCTGTGGTGCGTGGCTGGTCGATGGATGTGTCTCCCTCACCGTGAGAATCGTTCGGGGTCGTTTGGTCGTCGTGATGCGAACGCGATCTCCTGGCGAGAGCTGGTGGGTGAGTGCGTTGGTGTCGCGTGGGTTCAACGGCCGCGGGACGATCGCACGCTGGGTGGTCGTCATTCCTGCTCACCTGTCGTTGGGGTGATGATGTCCTCGATACGCACACCAGTACGGAGCCAGCTGTACCGACCATTTGGTGTTCGCTCGTAGTGATCGAGTTTGATCTCGGTGTGGTCGATCTCGTCGTAGTAGCGGTACTGTAACCGGTACAGATTGTGGGTGGGTGTTGCGACGTACAGAATGTGCTCACCGGGTTCGGGGCCACGACACGTGAATTCAGGTTCGCGGTGGTCACACTGATAGACGATCCCCGTGAGGGTGCGGTTTGTGGTGGTGATTTGGATGCGATCGGTGGGTTCGAGACCGAGAATTGTCTCTGTGCGTGGGGAGTGGTTAGTCATTGACCTTCACCCCTCCACGGGTGTGAAAAACCTGGCTTCGTCTGTCGGTAGATGTGGTTGGCGGGTGCTGCGGCTCTCGGACGGGACACTTTTGTCCCGCGTGTGTGTATATGGACATGCGGTTCCTCGAACGACCGCACGATGGACGCGTGATGTAAGCACGCGTCCGCTTCAGATTTTCCCGGACTCGCTAGTCCACCGAGCAGTCGTTGATGTCATTATGAGAGTGTAGGCCTAAATATTTAGCGCATATGAGCTCATAGTAAGCTTATTTGTGCTAAGTATGGTACACATCGATGTGATTAAACAAACGGTTCCTGTCTGTCGCGATATGCGGCCTCGAGTCTCGTGGATGACCGGTAATGATGACTCTATTCTCGAATATCTCCACGAGAAGGACGTGGCACTTCCACCAGCACCGCTGCACTACAATTTGGAACGGAGTGGGTATAGTGTCGGCTACTCCACTGTACGCCGTCGCCTCCAACTCTTAGAAGGACATGGATTAGTAAAGAAAGAGAAGGAGAAGGAAGGCTACTATGGAATTACCGATAAGGGTCGAAAGTACCTTGCGGGCGGACTTGATGCTGAAGAATTAGAGGAGACAGATTAGAACTGAATAGCCACGAGGTCTTTCATGCAAATTTTGCTCCGTGATTGATTCGCCGTTCCTCGATGACGAGGCCACAGTCCTCACAGGCTGTCTCAACCACGTTGGTGGTAACCAGACCACCGCATTCGGGACACCCGACAGTTGGTTTGTTCGGTACATCTTCGTCGAAGCCAGTCGCATAGCTATCGCTGAGTATCATTGAAATCACACTCATCGAGACGCTCACACTGAAACGCCCCGCACCCTTCGGGGGCGAAAAAATACCGGGTGATCGAAGCACATTGACCGCCAGAAGTCTGCATATAGTCATACACAGCTAATAGTAAGTCAGAAAACAGCTGCACGAAAAATTCCGAGACCACGAACGGAAATTTTGTGATTAGAGTCGGCATGGCATGCCTTTTAATAGTATGGCTCGGGGGTAGTCTGACTCCCGAGAAAGTGATTCAGGAAACGAGACTTGCTATCGACGCTCTACAAGCGATTCGTTTTTGGAATTCATCCAAGATTTGGCGCTAAACATGCTCTGAGAGGTCGGAGAGGAGATCGAAGGCCGGATGCTTAAAGAGGATTTTTCGGCAGTTGCGACAACGGGTGAAAAGCGACTGTTCGGCATCCCAGAAATCGGAACGCAGCACGACGGTAGTATCTCGTGATCCGTAATATCCACCGGACGTCGAAAAATGATTAAACTCCTGTCCACCACACTCCGGACAGGGATCGGTCATATCCGTCCAGTCGTCTCGATTAATGCCACTGATCTTTCGTTCGTTATCATCTGCATCGATTACTCGTATTGGAAGTTCCATCGGAGTTTGCCTCCACCAACTTTGGGGCAAGAAAAAATAGTCGGTGGTAGAGAGGCGATTCTTTGACGCGACAAACAAATATATTTTATTATATTAATTAACCAATATAATGGCTTTGGGACAATCTCGGTGAAAGAACACCCTCCTCATCGGCGGGTAAATAAGTAGAATAGATAGCTATTTTAACCCACGAGATATGACAGGTAAGGGAATGGATATCGACGCAACTGAAAGCACTGTTCAGGGTGTTTTTGCGAACAAAAGTACATATACGGTCCCGGACTACCAACGGCCGTATTCTTGGGAGAAAGAGCAATGGAAGGACTTTTGGACTGATCTCAATACGATTAAAGGTACGACGCACTTTCTTGGTTCGATAGTGCTGATCAAACATGATCAGGGGTTTAATCAACTCGCCGAATTAGAGGTTGTAGACGGTCAACAGCGGCTCACCACGATCTCACTGCTGTTCCGTGCTATGCAGTCACAATATGATAATGTAGGTGACCCAAACAGCATCAAGGAGTTAATCGACGATGAATATCTCTTTGAGCGAGATGATAGCAACAACAAACATGCGAAACTTTCTTTGAGTCAGTATGATGGAGGGGATTACGAACATATCCTCGAAGGACGACGAAATGCGGTTGAAGACGACTCGAATCTGTTACAGGCACTCAAGTACTTCGAAGAGAAATTAGCGGACCACACGGCTGACGAACTTGACGATCTGAGGGCACGGCTCACGAAGCAGATGACGATTGTTGTCGTTGAGTGTGATACTCCCGGGTCTGCGTTCCGTCTATTCGAGACGCTGAACAACCGTGGCATGGAACTCTCTTCGGTTGATCTGATGAAGAATTCCCTACTTCAGACAGCGACGCAAGAGTACGGGAACGATAGCAAAGAATACAATCATGTCCGAAGCCAGTGGGAGTATCTTCTGAAGAACGTCGTTCATCAAATCGATCACCCGAATCGTTTCTTCAGACATTTCATTATGTCCCGGGAGGTTCCTGATTACGAAGGCAACGTTTCATCTCGAAAACTCTACGATGTGTTCAACGAAATGATCGATACCCGACTGGATGCAGCGGGTGTAAGTATAGTTGATTACGTCGATGAAATGGTTGACATTTCAGACACATATTTGGGAATCATTGATGCTTCCATAGACAAATATAGTGGTAAACAATCCAAGAAAGTAAACGCTCGGCTCAGGAACCTGAATGATATCGAATCATCACACTCGCGGACATTAATACTTCGATCTATTGATGAGTTTGATAACTCCACAAAGACCATCGAAATCCTCCGACTACTGGAGTCATTTATGACCCGTTGGAGAGTCGCCGACCTCACGACTGGTGCCTCTCTCGACCGGATTTTCTCCGGACTTTGTTCTACTGCCTTCAATAGCACGGATCCGATAGATGTCATTCGAACTAGGCTTGAAGAGGAGTCTCCAGGAGATGATGAATTTAAGGCGAAGTTCGCGAACTCTGGATTCAAGCATAATTCGATGACTCGATACATCTTAGATACACTTGAGCGTGTACATTACTCAACGGGTGGTGGAAAAACGTACGACAGAGCGTCTGTCGACATAGAACATATTGCGCCACAGGCGGCATTATCTGCCGACAAATACCGCGCGTGGAGGGATGTCATAGACGTCGGTGAAGCAAAGTACAAGAATCAGTACCGTAATCGAATCGGGAATCTCACACTCCTTGAAGAGAGTTTAAATGAAGAGGCGAGTGCAAACCCGTTCCAGCAAAAAAAGGACCAGTATAGACTCTCTGACTTCAAGATGACCGAGCACGTCCGTTCAAATTATTCTGAATGGACTACAGACACTATTGACCAGCGTTCTGAGGAACTCGCGGAGATCGCCGTTGACATTTGGAGTTTCAAACTGGAGACCTATAACTCGAAACCGACCGCAACTCAGTAGTGATAGGTGTCAATGTTTCTGAATTGGTATTGCCAATCCGCCCAGTTCAGATAATTCGGGAACTATCTGCTGTGATGCACTCTCCCGTCGTGTTAGAAATTGGCTAAACTGTGTCTGAGGGTCATAAGTCCGCTCACATATACTGGACGTCTCAAAGCTAATCTAGTAGTTCTATTATTCGCACCAACATCGAACAGGGCCACTGTTTTCTTCATCGGCATCAGCGTCTACTTCACAAATGAAATATGCCCCATCTGGGTAGAGTATGAATCGATCTTCCTCGATATTCTCGATGGAAGCTACGTCCTTGATTGTCCAATCTGCATCTTCGTTTCCTTCCCAGGTATAATACTCATTTTCACCTTTAACTGCAAAGTCGAGTGTACCCGTCCCACTTCCGAGGATGTGTTCGACTTTCTCAAGATGGGTTGATTGCGAAATTCTGACCATGATTGTGTATTGAAAGCATAGATAATTAATTCTGTTCACCTATTCCTCAGTCTTCTCTGGCAGTGGACGATTAAAAAGTGCCAAAATGTCGGTTAAATATATGATGAACGCATATTTTTTAAGTTGTTGAGTCGCCACTATCTCTTTAGATCTTTCATCGTATTCAATCAGCCCTCCATCCTCTAACTTTGAGAGGTGTGTCTGAATCAGACTATTATACGCAGATTCATACTTTTTGGTATCAATTTGACGAGGTGGGATTCCTGTTTCTATACTCCGAACCACTCTTGCAATGTGGCGTACCTCAATGATTGCTCCAGTATCGAAGAGCGAAAGGTAACCAATTACGAGTAATCGTCGTCTATTACCCAGCAAGTGGTAGACCTCCGATCGATCAAGGTCGCCATTCCGACTCGGATCAATCATTTTGACAAACCACGCTCGATGAGTACGAGTGTCTCTTAACGGTTGGTACTACTGTCGGATTTTTCGAGGTGCTCTTATCGACGAACATATTATTCTATCAAGCGCGAATTTGGAACGACAACTACCAATCCACTATTCATGGATTATCGCGCTTCAGCAATTGAAGCGCGAGAAAAACAGGCCGTGGCGGTACGCATGTCTGTGTCTGAAACTGTAGCTCCTCATCTACAGCCGGAAATGCCGAGTGTCTCGGTGTTTGACTTCATGGTGGTCACTATCCTACTTGAAGCAGCATGCCATTCAGAGAGGTGCTTCTCCCCGTGAGCGTCGAGCAGTCAACCACGATCGATTTGCTCTCTATAATAAAAATGGCAGCTTTTACGACATCCAATCTTCCTCTTACTGTTCTAACTCGAATGCAAAAGGGAGATTCATAAGGAGGAACGAACAACCAAGGAACGGTGAATACTATCCGTGAGGTTCTACGTTCCTGAGTGGGACGACGCCGTCGATGCTGGCTACGATTTCGAGCACGACGAACTGTCTACTCTCAACCGACAGGAGCGCGACTTAGACTATATTTGGGATATCTTTGATCGAGAAAACACACCGATCGATGGTGTCCTCATCTCTCGGGAGCAAGTCGAGGAAACCAATCGAAAAGCAGACCGGCTCGAAGAGTACGGCGTCTATGATGATCCCGTCCTCTCGATCCCGGAATGGTTGCCTACGATCAGTGATTGTGGCGCGTGGGGATACAAATCTCTCCCATTCCCTCCATACGACAACGAGGAGATGCTCGGTTTCTATGAGACGCTCAAAGTTTCTGTGGGCGTGACAATTGACCATCTCGTCCTCGGATCTGGGAAGGACAAAGGTCGTCTCTATCTAGACAAGCGTGCCTTCCACAGCGATTTCAAGCAAAAGGATATCCCGGACACACTGACTGACGTCGTCGATTTAATGGTCGATGAATGGCCAGAGGAGTGGCCGTCATTTGTTGGCGAATACGAACCGTCGATTCGAATTGACTCCGATGAGGAAGTCGACCCGTTCGATTCAGACGTGTTTGAAGGGGACGTTGACGACGTTCTCACACGACTCGCCGACGATCCCCGTGCGGTCTACCGAGAAGACGACAAACAGTTCCGATACGATCTAACGCTTCGAAACGCCCGTGAGATGTACGACCTCTACGAAGACGGTGACTATCCATTCCGTTTGATGGTAGCAATCCAGGGTTGGAACACAGAATCATATGTTGAAGCTGCGGATGATGTACTTGATATCGGCTACGACTACCTTGGTATCGGGGGAGTTGCTGGAAGCCCGATTCACGAAGTTCGAAAAATCGTGAAGGGCATCGGGAAGGTTGTGAAGGGGTATGAACGGGACAATAACACTCGTGTTGATTCCCACGTCTTCGGATTTGCAAAGACGGAAGGATTCGAGACGGTGGGCCGGTCAGGAATGACGAGCTTCGACAGTGCAAGCATGCTTCGCTCGGCTTGGACAGGGGGACAGAACTACCGACTAGATGTCGACGAGCGCTACGATGCAATTCGTGTTCGCTATCCCTCCACTCGAGATGATTTAGAGCAGTCTATCGAAAAATCGCTCAGAGGACGGGAGACACTCGCCGCGCTTCGAGCCTACGCGGCCAACGAATCGATCATCACTGCCTTACAGGATTGGAAAACAAAGGTAGAACCTGTCCTTGAGGCGACTCGAGCGTATCTCCGTGAGCATCGTCACGACGAACAGTACAATGTCTCCCGACTGCGAGATGTTGAATCAGCATTCCGCGAAGACTTCGAGTATGGGCGCGAGTTGCAGGCCAGTTTTAGTGCGAACCTCCGTCGGAGGATCGTCAAACTGCTCCGTAAAGACAAGGCGGATAATGCCCTTGACTTCACCGAATACGACGATCTCTTGCAACTGGCAGAGAGTGGATTCGAGACATTCCCCCGGATGACATCAGAACTCGAATCCATCGAAGAACAGTCTGATAGTAATGCCGTTGATCCGATTTGGGCTGTCGTCCGAGATTATGCGATGTGGGTCGGTGATGATGATCTTCTCGAAGAATATCACCAAACGCTTGAAGAACGACCGTGGGAGAAGTGCGATTGTCCGATTTGTTCAGAACATGGAATCGAAGTGTGCATCTTCCGTGGAAACGATCGCAATCGACGTCGAGGATTCCATAATACGCGACGATTTTACGACGAGTTCGCGAGAGATCTCCCAAAAGTCCTGATTGCCACGCCCGGTACTGCTGCACAGGGACAGTACGAGACTGTCGAGGACTATCTCCGAGAGGAACATCCTGCATTCTGGCAGCATGTTCACGACCTTCCAGTGGCTGAAATCGGAATTCTCGATGCGGATGGTATGCGAGAGTGGTGGGAGGAAACGCCGAACTCGGTATCACTTGACCCCGATGCGATGGCAGCGAGCATTAGTGAACAGACGCAGCGCTATCAACACGCATTCATTCTTCTGCCTAACGCCGAGTTTGACGACTCCGTTATCGATTCGGTCGAAGGCACCGAATGTGAGTTCCATACGTTTGAACGCGCTGAGGAACTGCGTGAACAGGTCCTCACTGCACTGGGTGAAAACTATGCTGCTGGACGCGATTTCCTGCCACACCAACCACAGATCGATGCCGACGATGACCTGGACATTCTCATCATCGATCAGTGTTCGGGCTCAAAGCAGGTCCCTGATGGGGCACCAGTGTTCGAGCAGGGTGAACTCGATCAATTCTCGAAAGAGGAACTCTTAGAGCGGGAAAACGTCCCTAAGATTGCTGCACGTGACCTCTACACGGGACGGCAGCAAGAAAACGTCAAGGAGGCAATGCGCTGGCTCGGGGATGAAGGGCACAATGTGAGCCGATATTTCATAAGTGCAGGATTCGGCCTCGTACAAGAGGATGAGGAGTTACCGCCTTACGAAGTCACCTTCAGTTCGATGAAAGTCAAAGAAATTCGAGAACGGTCGAAACAACTAGGCATCCAACAGGATTTGAGACCGGTGCTGGAGGAAACTGACTACGATCTCGTCTTTTTCACCCTTGGAAAGGACTACTACACCAGTATCGACATTGACGAGATGGTTCAGACGGTTCGAGCGGATCGCATCGGCGTCGTATTTAACCGTGAACTGGTTGACGAACAGTTCGACAATATCGTTTCAGTCGGAGCTCGGACCGAGGACGCAAAGAACCATGGGACGATAGTCATCGGCTTGAAAGGGCTGTACATGAAGAACTTCGCACAGCGAATCAACAGCATTGACCACTTAGAGCCACGGACGATCGAACAACTTTGTCGTCGAGTCGAAGAAGAACCAACGCAGACTGTATTCGAGAAATATTAACGCTCTACTGTTAGTTAGCCCCCCCGTACCACGAAATCAGCGTTTTCCTGTTATTATCCTATGCACCGATTATCTATCAAATACTACAGCCTATCCGCAGGGGAGGTATGCTGTACAGACATCGAAAACTCGACCTTCCCCACGGGGAGTTACACACACCAGTTCTCTTCCCAGTACGAAACATAGGCAAACGGTCAAGCGATAATACCCCTGCATACGTCGGTACCATCCCTGAGTTCTCGGCGGCCATGATCAACGCTCGTTCGATCAAAAACCGCGAACCGATGTGGAATCGACTGATGGACGGCGTTACACTTCGCGAAGAAATGGGTGTTCCTGAAGACACTATCGTCTTCGCAGATAGTGGTGGATTCGACTTCCTCAGTGAAAAGCCCGATACCACCCCTGCAGAAACACTTGAGACCCAACGACAGTTGGATGCAGACATCTATGGAACGGTCGACGTTCCACTATCCCCAAAAAACCGCACAGAAGAAAATCAGCGTCGCACTGAGCAGAGTATCGAGTTTGCGTTAGAGGCGAGTGACCGCCACCACGGTGATGCGTTTCTTCTCGCAAGCGTTCACGGATATGATCCTGAAACCATCCGGAATAGCATTCGTTATCTCGAGAAACGTGGTGACTTCGACGGCTATGCGCTCGGCAGTTTAATACCAGTCAGAACGGATTATAAAAAGGTAACAAAACTAATCCTTTCTGCACGAAAAGCGACGAACAAACATCTGCACGTGTACGGTCTTGGTGGACTCGTCTACCAACCATTGCTGCTCTATCTTGGAGTGGATAGTTTCGATTCGTCTGCGTTCATCCGCAGTGCTGGGAATCGAAACTACCTGATTCCAGGGTTTGGTGGCGAAGAAATGCGAGAGATTGAGGATATCGAGAGACTTCCGTGTCCATGCCCAGTATGTGGACAGCGAACACTTAGCGATATTCGAGAGGACAGAGCAGCGTTTACACAGCATAATCTCTGGGCACTTGCAACCGAGTTACGCCGCTTCCGATATATGGTCGAATCAGGGCGAGATATCGAACATTATCTTGATCTTCGGTTTCAGGGGAACGAGGTAACGAAGCGCGCGTACGAAACCGCCAAACAGCAAGTCCGGAGGCTGGTATGACTGACGAGAGACCAACCATTCGGCCAGTCACGCTCAGCCGGTTAGCGGAACTGACGCACGCTTGTAACACGGATCCAGTCACAACAGAACGACTCGAGAACGAACTCGATGTGTCCCATCGTCGCGCTCGTGAGACAATTTTGGAAGCAACCCGAATCGGATTGCTACAAGGAACGGAGACTGATGGTGATCCGGTCTACGCCACCTCAACAATTGGCGGAGACTTCTTAGCAGCCATTCTAGCAGAGGATTGGTACCGGGTAAGTGCTATTCTCGAGTCCAATAGTCCTCACTTTGCCGCGTTTCTTGATGTGGTAGATGACATTGCCCCGCGAACATCACTACGGTACTTGAACGACTCGAGGAGACCCAGCAGGACACGCCGTACACATACAATCAGACGAGTATTGAAGTAATGGCTGATTGGGCGGAGCGACTCGGATGTGTGCAACGTAACGCCTTCACGGGTCGTTACTACCGACCATTTCCTGCTGGCAAGTTAATCGGTTTCTCCACCACTCTTCTCGACGCCTATGACGACCTCGAACAGACAGCAGGCGTGAATCTCAGACAGCGGTATCTGTCGATACCACAGCTGCGTGAGACGATCTGTGAGCGAGTACAATGCGCTCGAAACGAATTCGACCGGACGCTAATTGAGCTCTGCCAACAAAACGTTGGGAAACTCGAACTGTCTGGCGCGCCGATCGATACTGCCGCGAAAGACGCTGCACTTGGCATCAAGCAAATCGAATTGGCAGATGACGATGCGCTGGTTTCGACATCACAGTCGAGCCAGCAAGTGATGGCTGGCGTAGAATTGTACGACAAGCAATACTATTATCTCGCGGTACACGATCGCGAGCTCACCTTCGAAACGGAGGCAGAATAATGTCCAACGCATTCAACATTACCGACCAGCAACGAGATTACTCCCAGTACGGCCTAGAATCGAATCCGTTCCCCTATAGTCCGGTTCCCGCCGAAGATCCGGAGATTTACTGTGGGCAAGAACACGTCACGAAGCAGATCAGCTCGACGGTTTCATCGATGCTCGCGACTGGAAAGTCGAAACATCTCGTCATCACCGGAAAGTACGGGAATGGCAAGTCACATACGCTGAAATACACTCGGTCACTGGTCCGCGATCGTGACGACGTGGTTGTTGGATATGTCGCACAACCTGGCGAAGGGTTTCTTGACATCTACCATGAATTCGTTTACGACCTCGGATTCACCCGACTGAAGGAGATCGCATACGAGCATTTGGCAACCGTAACTCGCGATCTAACCGAGGCCGATCCACACGATGCAGCGGCCATGCAATCGCTTATCGATGAAGGTGATATCCTGCTCTCTGAGATCATCCCGGAAGCGATCAGACGACTCAGTGACATCACCCACTTCGCTGATTTCGCACGTGCGATCGTCCATATGGTGTATGAGGATACGAATCTCTACGCCTGGCAATGGTTGACTGCTGAAGGTATTCGGTATGAACAGCGCAAAGAGATGGAGATTCACACCGCTCTTGACGACGATACGATGGGTGTTCGAGCGTTTACCGCGCTGAAGAACCTCTTACTCGAACTTGGGTATACCGGTGTCTTCGTATTTGTCGACGAGTTCGAGAGCATTGCCCGTCTTTCGTCGAAAAACGAGCAGGCAACGCTGAACAGTATTCGCCACCTGATGGATCAGAACGGTTCCGGGTTGTGTCTGCTCTTTGGTTGCGCTCCAGAAGTCTGGCAGGATGTCATGAGTGAGTATCATGCGTTTAGCGAACGGATCGGGCAAGAGGTCGCGCTTCGGCCGTTGACGAGTGATCAGTTATATCAATTGGTCAAGGACTATCTACAAAAAGAGCGGCGGACAGAAAACAACGAAGTCGGGATAAAACCGTTTTCCAAAGAAAGTCTCGACTTGATCTTACAGCGTTCACAAGGTAACATTCGACAGGTGCTCGCCATATGTAGTCGCATGTTGGATGAAGGGTCGGATGCAAATCAAAACCAGATTTCCACTGAATTCGTAAAGGAGATAGTATGAGTGGGCATTAGTTAGAATTCATATACTAAACGAGACGAAGATAAAAATCACTCTGAAATCTGAATTGGTCTATTGAGCTTAGTAATACTGTGTCTATCGAGAGTCTGCGGATCGTTGTGACGGTCACACCCGTACTGATAGACGCAAAGGGGGCAACCGTTATCACAATCACACTCAAAGTGCTCATCGATTAATTCCATAGCATCCCGGAATTGTGAGTACCCGTCTTCATCTTCCTCGACAAGTATTCTGGATATTTCGGCACCACCTTCCTGAGAATCAAACACGTATGCGACGCCGTCTTCAACGCTTTCGCTAACCTCACGGATATCTACCCCACCAAGATACTGAAGGCTAACGCGCAGACCATGAGCAAAGGTGTGGTCGGCGATATCTGTATCTAGGTCTATTTCCAGTCCTTTTGTCGTATACAAGTGCCCTAGACGGATGAATTCGGAAGGTGCATCGTATCCATTGGGATCGTGGCTTGAATCGACAGTACATCTCGCAGACTCTTCGTCTCGAACGACTATTCCCGGACATTTCTCGACCCCGCAACGTTCGAAGAGGGATTCCTGTGGATCAATGGCCCCGTTCGTGTATCGTGCTCTATATCCTGTCGCATGCACAAGTACCTCCAACTCACCGTACCGAATCGTGCCAATCTCTTCTCCTGTCGCGTCTTCTAAACTGAGTTCTCGATCCGATTCAAACGAGAGAATACTCGTGTCTCTGTCCGAGAAAGTACTCTGTATCCCTGCGTCCTTCTCGAAATAGACGTCACGCGCTTCGAATCCATCGTCTGTTGAAACCGCCAAATCTTCTCTAAAGGCCTCGACAGAATCCATTACAGCTAGTCGCCGACGTTTCACTGGGGTTTCGCTATTGCACTCCTCACACTCGGAGAGACGCTCGTTATATGTGGTCTGGCAAGCCGGACAGACGAATTCTTGGCCATAATTCACTGTTTCGTTCTCAGCGATTTCGTCTTCGAGCATTTCTGACGCGTAGTCATCGTAATTCACTCGGGTGACTACGTACGTTTCCCCGTTGTGGAGGTACGCCGCTGCGGGATGAAGTTCGCTCATCGCCATCCGCATCTCGCGCCCGCCCTCGCCAAGTCGCTGACGCTCGTAGTTCTCCTCAATAAGCGTCAGTCCGACAGACGTGGAGATGTTACGCATATTGAACGCGTACTTACTCTGTCTTGACCCTCTAAGGAAGTCTACATAACTCTCCGCACGAACATCTGCGAGATGGTTTTGTATGACCTTTTGACGGTCTCCGACATCCTGTAATTCCGAACGGATTCGCGTGATTTCCTTGTCATCAACAACTTCGCGTAGCTTTTTACTCAATTCAAGTTCTTGCTCAGCTAGCCCATCAACCGTATCGTAGAGATCGTCAGTGTAGTTCCGATAGTGTTCGATAAACCGTTCCGCGAACGATGACATGGCGTCATCAACGAGTTGTCCATACTCTTCGGCAGCAGATTCGATTTTACCGCTACAATTCGGTTCTGTACAAGATTCTGGGCTGTCCTCTTGGTCATATTTTGCCCCACACGATAGACAGTAGTTGTAGTCGAGGAGATCTTCGAGATGGGCTCTAATTTCACCTTCGTGATCATTCAGTAGCGTCTCAAATATTTGGAGTTTTGGCCGTTGTGTTTCTAGTTGCAGCGTGCCGTTTTCGAGTACCATCAAGTGAGTAAACTTACTGTGTTGGTAGCCATCCTCAGTGCTTCGGACGAAGTTGTCTCCACCCTCTACACGAGTGGTTCTTCCTTCGTACTTGACATCCCAGTCTACCGCAAAGTTCGCAGCGATGTAGTCCAGAATTGCCCAGCTCAGTGAGACTCGCAGGACTTCCTCGTTGTGTTCATTGAGCGGAACATCCTTCGGAGATGTATCGATCAAATCAATCGGTTGCTCGTAATAGTAGTAGTCGATTGGATTCCGCTGACTCACACTGTGCACGAGTGCTGACTTAGACCGTCGGCCAGCTCGCCCTACTCGTTGCAAGTACGCATTCATGTTGGGCGGAGTCCCGAAGAGCAGCAGTGAATCGAGTGCTCCAATGTCAACACCGACCTCCATCGTAGGACCAGAGGAGAGGAAGTTGGGGTGTTTCCCCTCCTTGAACAGATATTCGATATTCCGCCGTTTTTGCTTCGGTGTCGTCCCCAGATAGGTCTCACTCAACAGGAGCATCGGGGGCACATACCCAATGCGATAGGCTCGATAATTGAAGCGAGGATGACTCGGATCACACTGTTCGCCGAAGGTCGTGTTAAACTCTACAACATTATCCGAAGGGATTCCGAATCGATCCTCCAGTGAAGAGTAAGTCATCTGTTTCTGTGGATGGTACCAAATTGCGTCGTCCCGACCCGCGAGAGTAACTTCGAGAGCACCGGGGACAAACGATACATATCCTTTGTCAGCCTCGAATACGAGTATCCCTCTATCTGCGAGCGAATCAATGGCGCGAGTAGCGTTATCCGCACTAGTATCCTCACGCAGTTTCTCGATGCTAATATCGTTCCCCTCAGCGACCATCGTTCGAAGAACGGCCTGGTCGTCTGCGGAAAGGCTATCGGTATGTTTGAACCTAACATCGAGGATTCCTACATGAACCAAGGGCGGATCACGTTCATCGAAACGACCGCTGTATGTGTGTGGAATCGCTCGGCGAAGGAGGCGGTCACGCAGTGCCTCTTCGGGTTCCCATCGTCTCCGTGCTCTGCCCTTTACTTGGCTTCGTAACGACACCTGTCCCTCTGAGACGTCCCGTATTTCGGAGAGCGTATCTTCGAGTTCGTCAAGGCGCTCGCTTGCTGTGTCTAAAACCGTATCGAGTGGAACCCAGTCGTTCGAACTTTGATTCGAGACGACTCCGTCGTACAGGAGTTGATCAAGGACGGTCTCGACCTCAGGATCCTCGAAATCCCGACTGAGCTCGTTCATGTCTCTGTGCGAATCGGCGAAGGACAGCATCTTGGCGGACTCGAAGCCTTCCTCTGCGGCGACGCCCCGTAGAAGATACTGCGATGTGGTTACAGCGAGGTTGTTCGGACTCCGAATCAGCTCCGAGTAGCGTTGTCCTCGTCCACTAATGCTGTATGATGTCCCAGCATGATAGCAGGGAACTCCGGTTCGGAAATTCGTGGGGCTACGCAATCGCCCATCCCGGTCGAACATATGGTAGTTCCTTGGTTCTACTGCACGTGTGACTAAGTTCGGGTCATCGCAGTCACAACTGTTCCCTGGAATTCGCGTAGTTTCACAGTTCCGGCATTCGGTTTGTTGGAGGACTTCGTAAAGCCCGGCTTGAGCGAATGTTCTCGATCCACAATCACACGTCGCTGGCGGGTGAGTCTTAAAGTAGAATTTCTTGCAGTCGTCGTTTTTACACACCCAGGGGAGGATATGTGTGTTCTGTACGTATTTCCCACACTCACATTCGATACCCTTAGCCGGAATTTGCTCATAGGATCGGCCGCACGATGGACAATCTCCTCCTTCGAGCCTAGTCTTGAGATGTCTGTTTTCTCCCCCGCAGTTCGAACATGCGGCAGATATCGTTAGCGTATGTTCGCAACTTGGGTTCGTACAGATCGCGGTTTCTCCATCAGTTCTCACGGTCGGCGCATCACATCTCGGACAGTCTCTCGTCGTGGCCCGTTGTTCGACTGATCCACACAACGTACATTCCAGGTAGGGCCGAAAAGTAACTCGAAGCAAATCGATCTCTGCATCTCTCGCAGCCAAACATCGCTGGCATTCCCGTGAGGATTCCTCTATCCTACCGTGCTCGGTTGGCATGTACGGTTCAAGTTGCCCGCACTCGGGACAGTACCAACTCACCAGAGACTCCTCAGCACAGTGATTACAATATGTAGACCTTGTTACGAACTGCCCTCCACACTCACCACATTTGTCGTGGGGAGAGCGATAAACCGCATGGCAGTTAGCACAACTATAGAACCCGTCCATTGGCCACGAGAAAAGATGACTTCGGTTCTCCAATAGCCCGGAAAATTCTCCAAGTATGCGGAAGTTCCCAAGAACCGTCTCTGCCTCTTCTCCATTGACACCGTACTTCGATTGGATATCCGAGAGTAATTCCTCTCGTGTACGCGGTTCTTCATACAGGTCCGCGTATAACTCTTGTATCGCTCTGACGCCCTCGCTTCCGGGGTTCTCTCTAGTTAAATAGCCGAACAGTTGATCGCTAATCACATCGGCGAGCTCATTATTGCTAAGCGATTCGTGCCCATCAACGGTAAAAGACGACTCACCAAACACGTCTGGTGTATCACTCGCCTTTCGACCCATCCCAATAAGATCTTCTTCTGTGATCTCGGTTTCCACTAGTGACTGTGGTAACGACGCTGTCGGTTCGTAGTCCAGTTCGCGGATATCTTCACCGACATGTTCGATACTTTTGACCCCACTGACTTTTCTGAATAGTTCGTCGTGATTACCGACAGTTGCACTGCTAGCGATTACTTGGAGATCATCATTTCCGAGCCTCTGCTGCCGAAGTGCCCGCATGCGCTTGACGAGCATAGAGGTATAGGAGCCGAATAATCCGGAGTACGTATGAACCTCGTCGAATACGAGAAAGTCGGGGTCGTACAAGAACGTCTTGTGTTCATCAGGAGCGTTGACGTTAATCGCTTTGAGATTTATTGTGTCTGGGTTCGTGAGGACGATATCTACGTCTCCTTCGAGGACGTCGTTCTTTGTTAGGTGAATATATTCTAGTGGAACGTCATCGACGCACTGGGGTTTCTCGGGTTTAACTGTGAACCGACCTTGGTCTGGTTCGACGCGAAGACTCTTCCCGCAGTTTCGGCACTTTTCGAGATCTTCGTTGTATCCCGGGCATTCGAAGTATTTGAACGAAGAACGGAGGTATCCCTCTGCACCGCTTTCACTCGTATCTCTCGGCGTATCACCGTCGTAGATACCGACTTTGATTCGCTTGCGCTTCGGAAGGTGACGGTTGATTTTGTAGAGGTACTCGATCAAGCGCTTCAGTTGATCCTGCGCGAGAGCTTTCGTCGGATAGATAAGCATAGCTTTGACGCTTTCAGGATCACAGTCTTCCACCTCCCCCTCCCGCGCTCGCAGGATGTAGTCAAGTATCGGAATTAGCCAGGCTTCGGTCTTACCGCGGCCAGTAGCAGCGGTTATGAGCGTGTTCTCTCCATTTTTGATTTTCTCGACACTCCTCTCTTGGAAATCATATAGACGCTGAAAACCGAGAGATGAGAACGCTTGGATGATTCGAGGGTGAATCTCTGCATCGGAGGCAAAGCTTTCCCAGGTTTGTTCGCTCCAATTCGGGATATCAAGCGCCTGGAGGTATGGACCTCTGGACCCAACAAACGGATCCTCGGATTCAGTAGTAGTGAATCGCTGATGAACATTCCGGGCTGCGTTGCCGAGATCACCGAGCAAATACGCCTCGTAGGCATCTTTGATCTGCTCTGCTCGTTGAGTAGGGTCATTCATTGGGTATCTATCTCCATGCGAATTGCCGATTTGAGTTCCTCGACACCTTTCATCTCCTGAATAACGTTGACAGAGACTTCGTGCAGGCGAACACTTCCACGTTCTGCAAATTGCCGAAGTATGTCCATTGTCTCTTCGCTCAAGCCGTGCTCCTTCTTGAAGGCATCCCACCCGTGCTTACCCGCGTTCTGGGACCATTTGTCTGTCAACTCATTCCACCGATTCTCCAAAGAATCGAGGGATCGGTTCTCGTTCCAGATGTCCTCATTGAGAAACGAGTCCATATCCTCCAATACACCATCGAAATCGCTTCCGGCACCTCCGATAATTTGGTTCAGGTCGTAGGCAGATTCGATTTCGTCCTCCCAACTTCGCTGATGTGCGCGGATTTTGTCTATCGTTTCACTCCGAGCATTACGGACTACCTCTTGTGCATCCTCAACACTCCGTGTCAATTCATTCGTTTGGCGATTTTCAGCCTTGTCAAGGACTTCCTCATCAGTGACACCAGATACTTCGCGTACGCGCTGGATGGCCCTTTTGACCTCGTCGATTCTACTGTCTCCGAAGACACGCGTAAGGATACCGTCATAGAATAGTAAACCCTCAGTGAGAGACTCCAGTCGATTAAGTTCGCCTGCCAATCCCTGAATGTTGTCCTTCGCACGTTGAATTTCAGCCTTTAAGTCGTTGGCTCGTTCGGATCGATCTGCTTTCGCCTCTAACTCGCCAACCTTCTGTTCCAGTGGATCGCCGAATCGTGATTCGCTCATTACAGGTCACCTTCAATAGTTTGTCGAATCGAATCCCGTTCAGCCCGAAACGTATCAAATTCCGTTGAAGATTCGACTTGGTTCCGGAAGTCTCCAACCTCACTTCCCTCAGCGTCTCTCAACTCTTGGATCATCTCGTTGAACACATCGTACACTTCCCAAGCGTCGCTCTCGTCCAAACTACGCTGGTATTCGTGTAAGAGGGCGATAGCCGATATCGCATCATTTGCACTAGCCTTTTCGATCTCGTTGAGGGTAGATCGGAAATCACCGAGCCCGATATCCTGTGAGGTATCATTCAGTAACTCACCCACTTTCTGCCAACGTTGCCTGTGAGTAACACCCAGCGGACCAAGGGCGGCATCAAGTGTCTGGTAAAGGTTAGCTAACTTCACCTGATTGTGACTCAAGAAATGGAGTTTCTGATAGCGACTGATATCCTCTTGGAGATCCTCGACGTTGACCTTTTGTTCTACCTTCTCCAATTCCCCGGCGAAATCAGAGAAGTCCTCGATAATCGTTGCAAGGCTCTTCTTCGCATTGTTTCGGGTCGTACCGATCCGGTAGGCATCCGCAAGATCATCAACGCTCGTTGAACTCAATTCACTCAAATAGTCTTCGTCGTTTTCGGCCACGCCGCGAACGGCGTCATTGAGTCGGTCATAGTCCACTACGTTCTTCTTCAAGAGGAAGAACCCTTGTGCCAGATTTCGAATGTCCCCGGTGTGAGCGGATACACGCTCGAACGCGCCATCAAGTCCCTGTGGAAGATCTACATCTATGTCCGATTTATAACTTAGTGGGGATGTATCCTTCATTTCGTACGATTCGAACATCAGTTTGCGCGAAATTTCCGTTTCGCCCTTCCCGATATTCATCACGAGATAGTGTGCGAGCACGATGAATTCTTCAATAGACATCTGCTTTGGGAGGTGTCCTTCGATATCCTCACGCATCCGGCTGCGATACTCAACTACTTTATCGGTGGCCCACCCACGAAGTTTGTCGAAGTTTGCGCCGTCTTCAAACGAATCGGCGTATCCGTAGTGGAGCATCTGCCGATACAACACCTCGTTCTCCGTTCCATGTAAGACCTCAAAACTCATCGAAGAGGGGGAGTCGGCTCCCCGCACGACAACTGGAGGCTCTGACCCCCGGTCGAAATAAATCCCAGTACTATCCGCTGTGGAGTTTTCGTTAGCAAGCCGGGTCGGGTCATGCCATCTCTCCAAAGTCGCAACTACGCCGTCTCTGAAACGATCCACGGACGCATACTCCGCCCCGTTCATCAACCAACTCTGGAACTCTCGGTAGTCCTCCGGTGGAACCTCTACGGTGTCTTGTTCGGGTTGATCTGGACGTTCGTCCTCCTCTTCCTCGTCCTTCCCTTCGTCCGTCATCTCAGCTGGTTTGTCGTCCTTTTCCTCTGTCTCCTCGTTCTCTTCATCCGTTCTCTCCGATTCTATAACCACTTCCGAACCAGGTACCCGTTCGATGACTGTGACATCGCCCGCGGCGAAGCTCATCTCAAAGAAGACGTTACCGTCTCTTACGACTCCGCCGTGTGTGTCTACATCATATATTTCGAACACTATTGCTGGGAGCCAAAGCTGGCCTTGATGTTTCAGCGCATACCACTGGGTTAACTCCAGACAGGGCGTTGAGTGTTCGTTGATTCCGATTAGGTAGGGCCGTTGGCGAACATAGGAGTTGTTCTGTATAGCCTTGAACGGAGGGACGTCAGAGGTTAGGCATTCAGCGATGACGTGAACCAGTAGAATTCTCGGAGTTTGCTGCAAATTTCCGTCTTGAATAAGATTCGCGTAGACGTGCCGGACAAACGCTTCATTGAACGGATAGATATTATCGAACACTTCTTCCGGGATATCAGCGGCCGCTACAGAGTGTCTCTTAATTGCATCGAGGTACGCACGCACGAGTACAACGGGAGCACTTCGCCCTTCGAGGAAATACGCCTGACCGTTGTCAGCAGTCATGCTGAGATACCCTTGCGTTCGCTGCTTCATGTACGTCAGAGAATCCTCGCTCGTGGAAAGGGCATCATCTATATTCTCGCGTTCCCATCCAGTTGTCCATCCCATGATGACGTCGTAGTGACCGCTGGACAACTCGAAGATGTGATCTAACAAGTCATCCTTGAGAACGCTGAATGTCGTCAAATCTTCACAGATTAGGACGGGCCGCTTTCCCGCTTCTACGTAGGCATCTGAGATATCCTCCAATTCTCGCTTGAAATCCTCGATACCAATGTTCCGAGTTAGGAGGTCGTGAACGGCGCGACGAACGACAGGATAGACCTCGTCTTCTCGCTTCGTTTCTCCGAACGCGCTCAAGCAAACACGCCCGTAGTCCTCTCGGGAGAGCAGGTACTCCTGGATGTTTTGTTCCTGATTTTCCTGGTCTACAGACGCTTGATACTCTTCGATGTTCTCAACTAGAGTTGTTCTGAAGTCGTCTGCGTTCGGCCGGGATTCAAGAAAGATTTCCAAATCGAAACTTCGGAGCGCTCCCTTGTCCTTGTAGAATGTTCGGAGACCTTGAATTATGAAGTCCGCTACTTCCTGGGGATCCAAAGAGGAGACGTCGCTTACTTCCTCGTACTCTTTGTCGATTGGTTCGTGAAGAATTTCGAGAATCTCATCAAGTCGAGTGTTACTCCGTGAGATATGGATGGCAACGTGTTCATCGTCCGTCCCTCCACCATCTTCGTATCCGTTGATTTCGTATTCGAGCCACTGACAGAGATGACTCTTACCACTACCAACCTCTCCTTTGACAATAAAGATACGATTGTCGTCCTTGAGGTCGGAACTTAGGACAGCGTCACGGAATTCGGCCTCCGTAACGAATGCATCATCTCCGTTGTGCGGTCGCAGAATCTCCGCACGGATCTTATCGATTTCGACGTGGGTCTCTCGAAAGACGTCCGGCGACTTCTGCTGTGATTCGGGCTTGATGAACTTCTCGACGACATCTCGATCCCAGTTGCGAACCATTTGAGTCATGCTAGATACCTCCGTTCTGAGCGGTCCAGCGGATACCAGTAAGATGGTCTATCCGATGCTGTTTGAAGAGTATAATCTGCAGGCGTCTGACTATCATCGATACTTCGTGGGAGTTCGACGACTTCATTTCGATCAGACATACCCGTGAGCCTCAAAACATCATCTTCAACCAGGCTCTCGAGAACATCGGCAACACCGACGTGTACCGCTGGTTGTCCCCCAGTTCGGCTAAACACTGGGAAGAAGTTCTCGTCAATCCACTCCAGGACAGAAAGAATGCTTTCTCCATTTTCCCGGTGAGCCTGATGATGCGAAAGTAGTTCGTGTAAAAGTCCCCTGCTTGGCGAGAGGAGAACCTCATCGTGATTGGTTGAGTAGGAGATCGCGCCAAGAGGAGCAAGTAAGTTGGCCCACATCTCGATTTTTTCTTCCCTCCATTTGAGGTTGTAGTCTGTTGCTCGGTCAACCTTGATCTTTAGATCGTCTACAGATACACGCCGAACTCCGTAGTGGCCTTCCTCAGACGATAACTCCTGAATAGCTACTTCGTGAACTGCAGCAAGATGCGACTGCCTACCGGTCTGTTTTCGAGTATGATAGAGCAATCGGGGTTCGAATGATACCTCGAAATCAGGGAAGATATTTCTGTTTAGTGGACTAAAGGCGTTCTGTCCCGAGCATTCAATCATATCAATACTTCTTAAAAACCGCAGGCAGTTATCGATGTGATCCGTTTCGAGACCCTCGTTCGTTGGCCGTCCAAACCGCGCATTGATTTGGGAGAGCGGAGTGTTCTCGTTAATGTCGGAGTATATCGCTTTGAGTTCTGCTCCCCGTACCGTTCCATAACCGGTCAAGAGTTTATCCGGTTTCGAAGTGTTATACTCGTATTTAGACATCGGTGTATAAACTGGCGTTCTGCTTGCGTCGTTCGTCAAGTCGATCCGTTCTGAACTGGCATTGAGTAAGCATCGAATCCATGTTATTGGCTATTTTTTGGACGTCTCCTCGCTCTGTCCATGACCGTAGTGCTTCCCGTATTCGTTCGGTATATTTGTCGAGGATCTCTTGCAGGTCGTGTTCGACGAAATAATATAACGGTTCCCACGCGGGGCTATTCGGAGGTGCTTCTTCGTAATCGAATAGTTTGGGAAGGGTGTTGGCAGGCGCACCTACGGCGTTATGATGATCCGAAATTTGATGATAATATAGGTTCTTCGACCCCCGATTGGTTGATACGGGCAACGCTGAATCGAGGTTGTCGCGGATATAGCTCGTCACTTTGGACTCGTAGTCCATTCCCATGTTTGGAGTAAACTCGTCAACGAACGATCGCTCAGGGGTATATTTCGGTGTCCTTGGTGCGTTCGTATCGGTAACGATAATGTAGATGTCTTCCTTTGACCGCTGCTTCAACAGTGCCCGTACGAGATGCTGTTCGTCGTATTCGACCAACCCCTCCTGACTTACCACGTGAACCAGCGGGAATTCAACCTTTTCAGAATTTATCTCCTCGGGGTCAAGGTAGGTATACGGAACTGGCTTGAAGTCGTTATCCCAGAGGTCAGTATGGATAACACGATCAAACCCGTGTTCAATGAGTAATGGGAGACTTCGCAACTGGGCCCTTGGCTCGTGAGTATGCTCACCGACATATTGGTCTCGGATGACGATGAGTTTTGCATGCGTCTGACCTGTAAGCGAAGCGATCCCAGATTCCACAAGGAGTGACAAACCAGCGTCTACAAATAAACTTATTGGAGGGATATCTTTTCTCCGCTATTTCAATTCCTAACAGACGCTACTCAATTCTTAAAGCTGGTTGGATCATGAGTATGAATCCATAGTTCGGATAGCGTTGGTTTCCGTTTAAAATCTCATACCCTTATTGAGATCCATGGTATTCTGGACGAGCGGGGCAATTCCACCGGATATCGCATTCTGCGCAGGTACCCTCCGAAGGGGCGTCAGTAGGGTTGAGATCGAACCAATTCCCTACTTTTCGATCTCGCTCAATGTCCATGACAGTATCTTCGAATGCTGAAAGCGAGCTTTCAACGGATCCCTCTTGGAATCTGAGCTCGAAGATGGCGTCTTCCTGACTTTCTTCCCCAAGGAAGTAAATGACACCTCTCTCAGGATATTCTCCCTGTTGATACCGATACAATTCCGCATAGGTGTTCAATTGAGCCTGGTAGTCGTTTAGTTCCCGGTCTCCGTCTGGTCGTTGTCCAGCTTTGTAATCCCAAATCTCATATCCATCAATGTCATCTCCAGCAAGTACGTCAACAACACCCTTTAGCACGAACTCTTTGCGGTTGCTTTGAAGTCGATATTCAGTATCTACAACTCTTGGATAAAGGCGTGCACCTTCGTTCCTGTTGAATCGCTGTATGTACGATAAGGCGGTATCCTCTGCCTCCCGGCTCATCGGATAGATATTTCGTGCTTTTAATGCTTCTGAAACTTCTTGGAAATATGTCGAAATCTCATCATCCGTCGGGATTGAACCACCCTCTGCACCATCCACTTCTCCCGCATAGTGTCGATGTGCTCGATCTAGAGTCTCGTGAACTACTCGACCGAAGAAGAGTTGAGTAACGTGATTGGGTGCGAAATCGAGTTCGTTATAGTACCCGTATTGGCGTTTGCAGCGGCGATATGCCAGTACGTCTCCAGTTATACTATATCGGCGTTTCAGACCCACTTCTGTGTGTGAACCGACGCTTCCACCAACCATATTCAGAAACTCGTTCGCCGATTCGATTTCACGAGGGCCAGCAAACCAATTTTCTGTGAGGGGTTCCCCCTGTTCAGTATATCCTAAAGAGAGCTCAGATGTCGTTCCCTCCTGATCGAGGAGCAAAAGATCCTCTTCTGCCCTAGAATACGCTACGTAGAAACGTCTAATCTCGTCTCTTTTAGCCCGTTCTTCTGTATCTCCTGTTGGATGAATGTCCGCGTACTGCTCCAATTGACTTTCCAACCAGTACGTACCACCGGTCCATGGTTCGCTATCCAAGTCGCTGACGAAAGTCACGGGGAACTCTAGTCCTTTCGCTTGGTGGACGGTCATCATCTGGACGAAACCATTCGGGATCTGATTGTGGGGATCTTCTGGTTCGTCGAAGTCTGAGGATTCCAAATATCCACAGAATACATAGTAGAAGGACCTTAGAAACCGAGTTGATACAGATAGCGTCCTTGACGACTTCTGCATATGCTCTGGTCCGGTGATACTAGCGAAAGAGTCGAATAACTTCGTGAGACGACCGAGTCGTTTCCCGCGCTCCGGATGGTCAGACGTTTCGATCCACGTTTGAAACGGCTCAAATGAAAGAATCCGATAGAGGAGTTCGAGCACAGTGTATCCAAGTGATTCACTTTCGGCAGTTCGTCTGAGTTCACGTCGCTTCCTGTGGACGTAATGTTTCAGTTCTATCGCATCGTGGTCCTCCGCAAATTGGTCAAATTCTCCGGTCCAGTCCTCGATCTGGTCTTTTACTCGACCCATTATGCGTGCTGCTTCGAGTCCCTCTAGTTCTGGGTCGAGACAGCAGATGACGGAACTAAGCGCGAACCGAATTTCCTCTTGAGTCAGGAACGCTTTGTTTCGGGGGTTGTGAACCGGAATACCCCGATCTCGCAGCGCCTCTGCATACTTCCCTGCCCAATAGGTGCTTTCTTTTGTACTCTTGAACAGAAATGCCACCTGGCTGTAGTCCTCGATATATCCCTCATCGTAGATTTCCTCCACTAGTTCCGCGGCGATCTCGGCCGGAATTTTATCATTGTTACCCACTAAGAGAGATTTGACGCTCTTTTGCTCACTCGTGTTGTCACGGCCGACAGCCATTGGTTCCTTGTCTGGTGCGCGGGCACCCTCTCGCTGCATGAGCGGATATTCTCCCATATAGCGGTTGCACCAAGAAACGACGTCCTCGGTGGAGCGGTAGTTCGTATTCAGTTGTTCACGTTGAACGGGTTCTCCGAACCGCTCTTCAGCACGCGCTGGAAACTCGATTAAACATTCAACAGTGCCACCCCTGAAACGATACAACGCTTGATCGTCATCTCCCACGACGGTCAGATTTGGATTATTAAGTTCCTCTGTCAACCGGAAGTAAAGTTCTTGTTGAAGAGGATTTGTGTCTTGGTATTCATCGACAAGTATGTGTTCCAGCGGAGGCCGCTCACGGTCAGGTTCCCCTTCGACGAACCGTTGACCGGCATCACTTCGGATAAACTCGATAAACCGTTCAAGAAGCCGAGCGAAGTCACATCTGTGGTTCTCTTGAAGTGTTTCACGATATCGATCAAGGCCCTCGGCACAAACTCGCCATTCTGGTTCCGAAGCACGACGCAGCGACTCTGTGTCCGCTAAGTACTGAGAAACACGATTGAAGATCTTCGAAGTGGTGTCGGTTGCCTGCCACTTGTTTGGTCCATAGCGTGGGCTAACCCCCCTGGGAAGGACTTCGTCAAAAAACTCCCAAGAATCTTCCGTCAGTTCTCCCGAAGTGACTGTCTCCCAGTTATCTGTGTCTGCATTCCCTTGTAGAACTGAAACGAAGTCACAATTGTTGTACATGAATAGCTGTTGGCCATCCTCATCAAGTAATTCTGTACCTACAAAGGGTGGATAACGGTACTCCTGCATGATATCATTACAGAGGGCGTGTAGAGTTCCGATATGGATCTCATTTACGTCAATCTCATCTTCGTAGCCGAATCGACTTAGACGATCAACGATACGCTCTTCTAAGTTCTGGGCAGCTTTTTCAGTAAACGTAGTCAGGAGAATACTGCCGGGCTCGGCATCATCAACGAGTAATAACTTGAGCGTCCGAGAGATCAGTACTTCGGTTTTCCCGCTCCCAGGTCCAGCAGTAATCCATAGTGGGCCGTCTCCGGCAAGTATCGACCGTTTTTGGCTAGCATTGAATTCCCACTCCTCGTTATCGAATCGGTCTCTGTTTGCTTCCTCGAGTAACGAGATGAAAGTGTCCTCAGAAATCGGGAGTGATGGCATAGGTCTAACCTTATTTTGGTACCAAATAAACATGGTGTAGACCCTATGAGAGAATACCTGTATAGATGGAAACGATTAAAATTGCTTTATCGAATCCTCTTTTGATCTAATTGAACCACTCGCGACTGTGCTCAGCGAAAAAGAAAATCGGTCGACCGACTATTCCCACCAGCGACCGCGCTCAGGACTGTGAATACAGCTCCAGCCAGTTACCGCCACCGAAACACGCCCCTCGTACCAGTTCTTGGCGACTGACCGCAACTGCACAGTCTCTCCCTCTTCGACCATCGTCTTCCGCGACGCTCGCCACACGGTGAATTTGACACGACCACTATCGTCTTCGATCAGCCCCACTTGCTGGATCTTCGGACTTCTAGGAGTCCACAGCTGGGTAACCGTCCCTTCGATGCTCACTTCCTTCCGATTCACGTCCTGCACATCCGCGATCGGAATGACTTGCCCAGGGGCCGTCCGCAATTCTTCGTACACACCCACAACTGCACCCATCACACTTGTCCCATCCACGACGCGTTCAGCTAATCGCCGACTGATCGCTGCTCGCGACCACCCATCGAGCTTCTTTTCCAACCGCATCGCCTGCTTGTTCACTGCCGCCAACTCCTCCTGAGCCAACTCCTCACGAGGATCTTCTCGTTCTGGATCACACCATGGATCTACACTTGCTGCTCGTTCCTGGAACGCACAGCGCCGCTCTCGACTCACTGCTTTCGATGCTCGCCGACACTGCACTTCCCGTTTCGAATCTTGTGATCGATCCCATCGCTCACGTGTTCGTGTTATCTCTTTCTCTCGTGCCACCATCCGCTCTTCTGCCGCCAACGTCAGTCCACGCCCAATCCCATCCGGATGATTCGTATCGACTTTCCCTTGGATTGTCTGCTCAACTGACGGCCGCAGCTCAGGTGTTTCTTCAACACTCTCGAATTGTTCTTCGTCACATTCAATCGCCTGTTCATCAACCGAAACTCTTTGACCGATCGTCTGTTTACTACTCATTGGAATCACTCACAATGTGATTTCGACTGAAGGCGCGTCCACAACCGCGTCTTTTCCGACACTCGCCACAACACGAGTCACATCTCTACAGTACACAACTCATCCGTCACCTCCGCGCGCTCGCTTGCGCCTTCGCGAGCGTCCCCCTGGGCGCGAAGCGAGCGCGCGTTTTCGAAGGGACAGTACCAGCACCGCGCGGCGACCCGCCCGAAGCGAGCGACCAGCACACAAGCCGGTTTCGTGTCCGTCGACCAGCGGGAGACGCAACCGATAGCGCGCTTGGTGCTGGCGGCGAAACCAGATGCCCGGAACGGCCGCAGGCCGCATGCCCGGAATGGTCAGTCGCGAGCGACGCGGAGGGCGGTAAGCGGCGAGCGGGGCGGGCCATTCACGAATCACCAGTTAAACAGTGCGCACCAAATCTCGACAATCCACTCCGGGTGGGACTGAAAGGGGCCGTGCGCTCGACGAGCGAGACGACGTAAGCACCGCAACGGAGTGAGGAGCACAGCGAGACGCAGCCGTCGAGCGTGCGGGGGCTTTCGAGGTGATACTGTACCGCCCGGCGGCGGTTGATCCCACCAGAAAACGTATGCCATGGCCGTGTCGACACCTAACATGGCTCCACTGACGCGTCGCTCCCTCCTCCGACAGATGGCGATTGGGGGTGGGATAGTGAGTGTGAGCGGATGTATCGCTCCGACTATCCCAGGACTTTCGAACGGGAAGGGCATTCCCAAGCCGTTCACACACGACGCATACAAAGCGAGCTACGTCCCAGACGGTCGCTGGGCAGTTGAAGGCCATGACGGGGGACGAACCAGCTCTGCTGCGTCGGCACTCCCACACGGAGATGTTGACGTCGCGTGGCTTCGCCGTCCAGGCACGGACCCTCATGGAGCGACGCCACCAATTGTCGGTCCGAATCGTGTCTATATCGGCTATACTGACTCAGCAACAGACGCTGACAATCCAAATGCCTATCTTGCTGGGTTCGATGCGAAAACTGGCGCCCAGCAACTCGACAAACATCTCGACACGGGTCGAACTGTGGGACTCGCAGTGGCTGGTGACAGACTGCTTGCTGTAACCCGAAGCCCAAACTACGACCAGGCAACCCTGACGGCTCTCACGCAGAATGGTGCGATCCAGTGGACCGACACGCTACCGGACGTGACTGGCTCGCCAGCAGTTATGAACGGAACGTGTTACCTAGCAACGCGAGACGAGGATAACGCCGTGTATGCCTATTCGCTCGATGGCACCCAACAGTGGCGAACAGCCATCGATGGGGAGTGCTACACGGCGACCTGTGCGGATCGCGACGGTGTCTATGTCGGGTTAACCGACGGGCGTATCGCGGCGCTTGATGCGACCACTGGTGAGCAACGGTGGAGCAAACAGATCGCCACACCAGTTGAGTGTTGTCCGGACATTCAGGCCACCCCCACGGTAGCCGACGGGCGTCTGTACGTCCCGGGTCTCGCTGGGGAACTCGTCGCAGCTGATACCGCCAATGGAACCGTTCTGTGGCGGACGACCGTCGGCGACGAAAACGACGGCAACGCGATTCCCTCACCAGCAGTCACGGCGGACACTGCGTACGTACAGACGTATCATGAGGGGCTCGTTGCAATCGATATTGCAGACGGGTCGATTCGCTGGCGATCAGCCGAGAAGGAGGACAATCAACCCCCCGCTGTCGGTGACGGTGGTGTGGTCGTCCCACAGAATGACTCGGTTGTTGCCTACGAGACGAGTGACAGCCCTGCGTGGACGATTAAAATCCCGGTCCCCGACATCGGGATGGCGGGCTACATCATGGACACAGAAGTCGCGTTGGCACACGGGATGTGTTACGTCGGGGTCGCTGATGGTCGAATCTACGCAATTGGCACCCGCGAATGAATCTCACTCATCGGTTTGTCTGCGGTTTCGTCGATTGCGTCTGAACCTGCGATGAAAATCACGCTCTGAGGGTTTTGCTTTCAGGCGTATCCGTATCGCCCGGTGCTAGGCTACCGTATTTGCATACTTTGCCTTTTGACGACGGTCTAAACGCCTATTCGTCCCACAGTGTTGTAATTCGCTGTTCGATCTCGTCAAGGATGAGCGTCAAGACATCGCGATGATCGGTTGGCCACGACGCATCTTCACCAAGCGTTGGAGCAGTGGGTGGTGGATGGAAATGATCTCGTGTATTGTGCGGATTCCGATGTCGATCCCAGCGACACTCCCAGGCGCTGGCAGCGTGCACTTCTCGATAGTGAATTTTGAAGTCGTCGTTCGTGTACCACCGGACAGCGAGCGTCGCCTCATCCACCAACACTGGATAATACGGCTGGGCGAATGTAACGCGAAGTTCGAGATGGCCATTCGTATCAGTGATGACTGCCTGTTCGACTTGCTGTGTGGCGATGAGCCTGGTCTGTAGAAACTCAAGGATTGGTCGGTCGATGGGTGCTGGACTGCTCCCATCACCAGTTGGTGGTACCATTGCTATCCAGACACTTGTTCGTGGTCGGCGGTACCCGCACGTTGCTGGCGTGCTCGTTCATAGCGTGTTCTCTCTTCGCGAGCAGTCATCCAGTCGCCGAGATCACTGTACACGTCATCAATCGACATGTCGACACTCGTCTCGACAACGGCGAGTGCATCAACGTCTGCCGGGGTCGCGGCAGCATACTCGTCTTCGTAACTTTTGATCGTTGTCGTCAACGTACGCACGCGCTGTTGAAGCTCCTCAAGCGAATGACGTGCCGCGAGCTGATTGATGCGTCGCCACTCGAAATAGGCGTCATTGCGCTCGTAGGTGGCTGGATGCCCGTCGTGTTGGGTGACGATCCCGAGATCTGCGAACCACTGGAGGTATTTCCGGGCAGTCTTTGGGTCACAGTCAGTCCGATTTGCGATTGCACTCGCCGCTACTGGCTCGCGTATCTGGAGGATCGTTCCATAGATTTGTTGTTCGACGTCGTCGCCGCTGAACGCGTCCTCGAAGGGAGGTGGTCCGTCGGTGGGTGAATTAGCCATACTGATTGTTCGAGCTGGCAGGATATAGTTCTTACCTTGAGGAACTATTTCCCTTCTACTCGAGATTGCAATTTTTCACGGGTGTGCCAGAGCGGTACTCCGAACACTAGCTCTTGGTGGTGAGAGACCGGTCATTTCGCATGCCACTCAATCCTTATTCACGCCTCAGTCGATTCCCCTCTCGAGACGTACTATTTGCATTCTAACTATGACTTTTTCTTGATAAAATGAGGATAAGAGATCGCAATCTCATGCTGCTCACGAGATGGGTGCCTCTCGATTCACTCTCTCGTAACATCCGTTGATCGACCAACAGTAGATACGCGTCCTCTTCTCAAAATATCCGAATTCTGAAAAATACGTCTGAGAGAAAACAGCGGTCACTATCACATCAGTACCATCCGCCGTGTGACTGCTCATTGTTCTTCTGTACTGTCGCACGCCATTCCATTTTCAGCGTCCAGAGTGCTCGGCTCACCTCTTCTAGATTACTGATAATTCGGCAGTTTACTCTGATTGCTTGTTTCCCTTTCTTTTCCCTGGTCGCGCATGTCCCGTTCGTTCTTCGTACCCCCCTCTTTCTTTGGACGATTTTGGAGGTACGCAAAGCCTTGATACTAGTGGAGAAGTCATACAAACTGGATTAAGCTGTTCTAAGGGCGTAAAATCGTGTTTGCAAATTAAAATCGAACCGCAAAATGATAAATGTAGCGTTTGAGAGTCTCTACGTGCCAAAATCAGCACATCGGGTCTGAAGGATATTCATGTTCGATATGCTATATGAAATGTATCACGGATTCTATATGAAAAATACAGGGTCAAAACCGCTGAAACCGTTATCATATCGAGGTAGAGCCGCTAAATCGTGTTTGCAAAAACTGGGTTTCTATGGAGTGAAAAGCGAGGTCAAATAATATTATGAAATCTGATAGAATAGGACATTCGATCGGATGGCAGGGGCCTAGATGAGGGAAGTTTCAGACCGCTCCTCAAGCTGATCATACATCTCATCAGGAAATGGAAGACTGCCATAGATCGAGTACGAACATTGATCACACCCGATGCAATAGCGCTGCATATCATCGTTTGAACAATTCATTGGAAGGGGGATCTCACCGCCAATATCATTGTTGAGTTCGTACCGAATCTGGTACTCGGTCATATCTTCATCGTACCATGGCCACCGGGAGAACACCTCTTTCATATCATTGATGAATTCGTCCGTACTCGCGTCTCGATACTGGGGCAGCCACCACGCCATTCGCACAAGATTGTAGAGATCTTTCCGAACGGGTTTCTTTTCCTGAAGCCGCTCGTCCATCGCCGCTAGACAGGGGAGTTCGAAGAGATCCTCGAGGTCGTCAGCATGGATCGGTTGTGCGCCGTCGCTATACTGAGTGAGCGTATACCGGTTCAAGCGATCGTTTTCGACAGTGACGCTTGGATGATCTCGGTTTGTAGAGAGAATCGTCCCGAGACCGCGTGGCGTCGAAATAGAAGCGCACACACGTTGCTCCCATGGACGTTCAGGCTCGTACGTCTCAAGAGCCGCATAGAGTTCGCGTGCAGTATGCGTCTGTCCAAGCTGGGCGACATCGTTGTCTGCCGCATGGACAGCGTTAATGATCGTTCGGAGTCGTTGTTTCTGGCGGCTCCAGTTCCGCCAGATCCGGTGCGTTTGTCCGGCGGCGAAAAACCGCTCGATCCGTTCGGTAATCGCCGACTCGTTCGCGGTGAGCCAGCTGCGCTGCTCAGGCGTGAGCGCCTCTTCCTGTGCCGCGAGCAACCGTGAGAATGCGTCCTCGGCATACGACCGATACTTCTGCATGAAATCCGAGACAGGGACGTACAGATGGTTGTCGGCGACGTGTGTTTGGACCTCGCCTTGTTGATCGCCATCACGATCCGTCCGTGCCAAGCATTTCCGTGAGGCAGCAACAAGTGGAATCTCAAGATAGTAGCCTCCGCTGAACTCTGGACGTGTCGTAATGTCTGTACAGACGCGACCAGAGTGGGGGCCGTCTTCACCCGGTTCTTTCGCATAGAGAATTTCGGCGATCTCCTGGTGCAGGGTAAAATCATCATACTCACGAATGAGCGAGGCGATATTGTTCACATAGAGTTCCCGCAAATCATCGAGAAGTGCGAGGTGACGCGGGGGTGTCTCTTCGAGTTTCGGGTGATCCATAATGCAGACTGCACCAAGAGTGGCGAGAACGGCGAGCATTCCTGGATCGTCAACATACGGTCGCTCTGCAGCCTTCCGGCGTGTGCTTGGCGCAAATGCATCACACGTGAACCGCTCAATATCCGCGAGTAGTTTCTCAGTTTTTTGCGTATCATCGACTGTCCAGCGCTGATACCCACGTTCGAACAGCTGTGTGAGCTGGAACTGACCTTCATCGCGCGGGAGCGCTGCCACTCGATACGCCATATGCTCGTCGTTCAGTGGAGTCTTCCGGCTCATGGTTCGAGAAAACTAGGAACGGCCTCGGTTCGAAAGTCAAAATCTGGGCTTTCGATCGGTTGGACGATTCGGGAGACATCGGCGTGTAGTGAGTAGGGCAGACGCATCACCCTGCGGCGGTCGGCCGTGACAACGGGATCGATTGGAATCTCGTATTCTTCGAGCAGCAGGTCGTTGATCACTTCCCGACTTTGCTCGTCGTAGCGGTGCTTATGGTCGGTATCGAGCAGGTAGATATGACAGCCTTGCCCCGAGTAGACCACCAACGTCTCCGTGGCCGCGAAGTCGTCCTCGAAGATTTCCTGAACGGTGAATCCGTATTCCAGGGCGTCCTCGATGTCCGTGAACGCGTACGGGTAGCCTTCAGGCGCACTGTTGAGGATCCCCGCTGCTCGAAGCTTTTCAGTCTCGACATCGTCGTCGGTCACATTAGCGGTGCTTTCACGGGAAGCGCGCTGTGCTGCAATGTCTTTTGCGTCGATATCAACCGCGAGCACCCACGGCCGCTCCCAGTGATCGAGCGCATAGTAGACCGCGTCGGGGCGTGGCTCTGGACGCTCTATAAGATCCGGATCGACGAGTGCATAGCCACTCCCTTGGGCGGGGTCGTATCGTGCGGGATACTGGATGAACTCGACGAGATGATCCTGTGAATTGAACTGCTGGTTCGTGCGGTCGCTGGATCCATTGGTCTGCCATGTATCACGGCGGATGAACGACCGCTCCGGGGCGTTCTGTTTCCGGATCGGGTATGGCTCGCGAAACGCGATAGCATACTGCTTCGGTCCATCAACGGTCACGAATGACGGTAGCGCGTCGACGTACTCGGGAAACGTCTCTGTGTAGTAAGTGCGAAGATCCTCCCGTGTTGCGGGTCGCCATGGTGGGGGCATTGTTAGTCGAAGACCTCCGCTTCGAGACTTCGGAACGTATGGAGTGCCGTCATCCCCGGATCGTCGTACCCACCGATCGCTGCACGAAGCGAGCTGATCGTCCGTCGTTGGGTCGAACTCAGCGAAAACTCGACCTTCCCGGCATCGGTGAGTGTTTCGATTGCATCCAGGATGAATACCTTATCTTCACCGGCCCACACGGCAGCGGCGTCGACATTTGCCAGCTTCTCATAGTCCGCAATCAACGCCTCGGGATTATTGCTCGGAGTTTCCACTTCACCGACCCAGATGAGGTCGTCTGCGGTGTCGAAGCCAGCGACGTCGAAGACCGTGTCCTCCCCGTGTTGATAGTAGACCTCCGTCCGGGCGACGTCTTCTTGTTGGGTGAGCCAGGCGTCGAGAAAGACAACTCCAGCCTTGTGCGGCGTTTTCTCACCGAGGTCGCCGACACCTGGACCGGCCTCTAGCGAACGATCCAGAAACTCCCGTCCAGCTGGCAATACGGTGTAGTACTTCTGGCGGAACGAGCGGTGTTCCTCGAGAAATCCTTTCTGTATGAGTGCCTCGACATCGAGATCAGCAAATGGTTCTTCGAGCACAGTCATGCTCTCTTGGAGCGAATACTCGTCGAGTTGCTGGTTCATTGCATCTAGTACGAGCTCGAGAAACGCTGCCTCATCACGCATTACTCCTTCTGCCCGGAGCGTTGCGTCTGGAACATGTGTCGTTGCGTCACTGAAGCGCGTCGCTGTGCCGTCATCGGACGACAGGGGGCGTTCCGTCTCGAGGACGTCTTCTGATTCGTCTTCGTTACCATCCGTGGGCGGTGCAGTAGCAGATACATCGAGCGATGCAAACTCTTGGAGGGAGATTTCAATGCCGTAGCCTTCGGCGTGGGCAGCGATTTTCCGGAGTCGATCAAGGAGGTTACTTGTGGAGTCGGTCGTTTTGTGCGCCCGACGAGCGGCAACGAAGACCTCGTCTTTCGACGCAAACTGACAGCAGACGCTCGCTCGTCGCTCCTCAGACGACGTATACTCGGTACCACAGAGAGCACAGACGTAACCGTCGATATCTGCATCGTAGTGGACGTGCTCGGAGAGCGCAGCGTTGCTCGATTGTTCAACTTTATCGTCCGTGTCCCTCGGCTCTTTGCCTACGTCTGTGGTTTCCGCCTCTCCTTCGCTACTAGGTCCATTCTGGGTACCTGTTTCTGTCTGCTCGGACGATGTGGAGTTCGGTGGGTCGTCGGGTGGTGACTGCTCCGTCGTCGGAGCGCCGAACATGGAAGCGCGTCCGAAATCCTGTTCGTCACTCGGTCGGTCGCTGGCTGGTGTGTCTTCTGTGTCCGATGCTACCTCGCCGTCTGCAGCTGTGCGTGTGTCGTCACTCACACCATCTGCACCGAAGAAGGGTGTCTCGGTTGGAGTGCCACCGTCGGCAGCTTCAGCGTCGGCTGTGTGCTCTTGAGACCCGTCTGTCTCTGTGCTCTCCTCACCCATCTCCACAAGCGTGTCCCGTGCATCGTCATGCCCGATTGTGCTCGGACGATTGGGGATACTGCATTCGTTCTGGGTTCTCCGTCTGACCTGCGGACGGGCCATCTCCTCAAAGAGGTGGCGTGCGTCACCGGCGAGTGGCTCATCACTTTCCGGATGTCCCTCGGGAATTGGCAACGGAGCAAGCGAGAATGTCGTTGGATCGTTTTCACCAAACCCGGGACTCGGGAGTTGCACGACCCACTCGCCAGACGGCAACCGTTGTATCCGCTTGCTGAGGTCTTGTGTAGACAAATTTTCATGGGCCATCGATTTCGCGAGCTCATCGTCAACCTCGATATTCCCGATGATTTTCGTCTTCACGTTGTTCAAAATCTCTTTGTATGGTCGATTCGACCGACTGTGATCGTTCACTTGGTCGGGATACTGCATGATTAGGCCAAGGCTCACCCCGAAGCCCCTACCTTGGGGCAGGAATTCCTCATAGACGAGTTCGGAGGTCGCAACTGCTGCTGCCTCTTCAATAATAACGTTCGCAATCTTCTCATCACTCGTCACTGGTTCGTCCCCGCCTGTCCTGCTCTCATCGGACCATCCCTGCGCAGCATCCCAAAGGTTGCTCAGCAGAACCATCGTCAGCGCGTTGCGCGAGTCGGTACGCAAGTCACCAATATCGAACAGAATCACTGCATCTTCATCGAGAAAATGCCGAAAGTCGAAGACGTTCTCAGTGTATTCGTTGGCTTCGTCGTCCCACTCAGGGACGTGATTGAAGATCTGGTAGAGGTGCTCAAGTTCGACCAGTTTGTTCAGTCGATTCGCAGCCCCACCCATCGACTGCTGGAATTGCGCCTCGTCCAGCTGACACTGTTGGAGTAACGCCCGCTCGATGTGGGCATTCTCTGCACAAATCTCTGGGATGATACGTTCATGGCGCATCTGATAGACGGCCTCAATGAGCGTATCGAGACTAAACGCATCCTGTCCGTACTCCTTGTCAAACAATGCTTTGATCAAGAACGTCAGAATCTCGTTCGCGACGAACGCTCGATCGTGTGTTTCTGTCCCGAGAATCAGCCGCATGACTTCGTGGAAGTGCTCGACAGTATCCTGGATCGCATCTTCCCGGCGCCGCCCCATCGCTAGCTTAGGACGAATATCGAAAAACGAGAAGGCTGGGAGCATCTCCGGCGCATCAAAGTGATAGACGTTGTCCAGCGTGCCGAATTTCGCGTAATGAGCTTTGAGGTAGTTTTCAACCATTGCATCGCCTTTCGATTCGAGCAACACTGTTGGACCGCCGACGTGCTCACTCAGTGTCAGCATATCATTCTGGACGCTTTTGGACTTACCAGAGCCAGTCGAGGCGGCGCGAAGATAGTGGGTGATGAGTGTCGATATGTGGACGTACACTGCGTCATCAAGTGGTTGGTTTCGATCTTTGAGCGGCAGACCAATCGCCATCCCGGGTGCTGACAACCGATCTAGCATCTCCGGTGCTGGGAGTGACAACGGTTGACGGAGCCGCTCTTTGCCACGAGTCCCACGGGCTCCCTCAGTGGTCAGTGTATGTGCACTCGGGACGGCCACGAAATTGGCGAGTTCGTCCGCATTCAAAATGAGCTGCGAGCGTTTGCGCCCTTGGCGAGAGATGTTGAGTGACCGATCGAGCAGCCGTTTGAGTTCCTTCTTCGCCGGATCGCGAATATTGGTCAGTCCCTTCGTGAGACGGTTCCCGTCGAGTTCATAGTACGCCCCATCGAGATGGTTGAACGCGTTCGCAAGCGCGTCGACGTCACTCTCTATCGTTCCAATAGTCGTCTCGTCTGCATCAGCAGGTGGCACCCCCGCTGCACGCATGTTTACCAGAAATGTCTGGGACGGGTTTTTCTGGTCGATGAGTGTTTGGCGAGAGGCCACCCCACCGCTCGGCGTGTGTGGTGATTGGCCGATATTCTCCCCGATCTGTGGCGCGTCTCGGCCACGCCGTCGATCGCGAATCTCTTCTTCGTCATAGCCCCGAAGCATATCTCTGAAATTGGTCTTCGTGGTCTGGACGAACCCATCACGTTTCGTCTGAATATTCTCCTTGCGAGTGTTGGCCACCTTCTCCCAGTCCGCATACCGAGTGAAGAGCACTTGCAACACGGTGGGGGCACTCGCGTTCGCAAGCCGCTCGACTGCCGTTGCGAGCGGGGCTTTTGCCGATGCACTGTCTCCGTGCTGTGTCGCGTGGAGCTGGGAATACTGTGTGAGTGGCGTCATCCAATCGTCAGTACGCGTGGCCACGCCCTGCCACCGAGCCGCGATTGGTGTTCGGGTCAACAGTTCCGACCGCGCATCATCGATCGACTGGGACTCGCCAGTATCCTCGTCGGTATCTGTGTCGGTGCTCTCCGCGGACTGTCCGAGCAGTTCCTCGGGAAGCGTGAGTTCTTCCTCAGAGAGATTGTAACTCGCCGGATATGCAGTAGTCAGCTCCGAACGGACCGTCGACAAGAGCGATTCGTCAGTGGCACCGAGATAGAAGCGCACCGGCGTTTGGTTCCCCTGTGTGAGTGCAAGGAATTCGAACGTGGGTGCACTCTTCTGAGGGAGATATTTGACTTTCCAGCCAGACTTCAGTTTGCGTAGGCCGGCGAATCGGGAGATGATATCGGAGGGTGTGACACGTTCGTGGGCTGGTTCGATTCGAATGTAGCGACGAGTGGTTGTCATGGGTGGTGAAGTGATTCCTGTAATTTCGTGCGTTAGCTGGTGGTGGGTGTGGATTCGCGAGCCTCTTCGAGCAGTGATTGCGGAATGTCGTACTCTGCCGCGCGTCCGTCCGCAAGCAAATAGGAAACATCGCTCGTGTCGAGCGCATTCTGCTCGATCAAGTACTCCCACGGATCGAGATCTTCGTCGAGCACGTGGACGGCAAACTCATCCACGTGCAACTGAATGCGCTTTTTCCAGTCATTGACGAGCAGCAAACTCTCTGAGTGAGTCCCGTCTTCGCCGGTCTGTGCGGAGGCAATGAATCGCTGTTCGTTATGCGTCAAATCGTGGGCAGCGATCATCTCCTCACTCACTGATTCGTGCCGGAAGATCTGCTTGATATTGCAGAGATTGTAGATCTCGCGAGCTTTCTCCAGTGCGTCTGCAGACTGCTCGGTTGACTCAACGAGGAACTCGTCTACTGTCTGGGAGATCAGCGTCAGTCCGGTGTTGAAGTGGCGACTGTGCCGGATGAAAAGGTCGATCAGATCCGTCGTGGCTGCTCGACGCAAGAGGTAGTGTGCCTCATCGATCGTCACCTGCGTCCGGCGATCGCTGCTTTGAGCTCGCTGGTAGATCCAGTCGAACATCACGTGCATAAACAGCGGCGCTTGTCCCGTATCGGAGAACATGGACATATCGATGGTGACGAGCCGATTGTCGAGTTCGACGTTCGTCCGGCCGTTCAGATTCGCGTTCTCACCGCCTTCCTGGAAGGCTTCGAGTCCGAGCAACAACTGGTAGGCGAGTCGCTCGTCTGTCTCTCGGAATCGATCGGCGATATCCTGTACCTTCGGAGCAACTCGTCGTTTGTCGGCATCAGGATGATAGTCGAGGAACTCTGTGGGATCATCGCCATCGGTGATGTGTTCGAGGATATCGATGATATCCCCGATTATTGGACTCGTGTTTTCGTGGGTCGCTGGGTCTTCGGTGATCCCGTACTGGTAATAGGAGAGCAAGACAGCACGCCGAAGAATGCCCTCTTGTTCATTTGAAAGAGCTTGACCGTCACCCGAAGCAAAATGCAGTCGGAACAACTCCATCACCGACCGGTACTTCTTGAGGAACGGATCTTCGACGACGTCGTCGATGCCACGACGGATTTCGAGTGGGTTGATCGTGTTCTGGCCACCAAACCGAATGACTTGCCCACCGAGATCCTCCGCAAAGTCGACGAAATCAGCCAGTGGATCCAGGACGAGGAGTTCGATTTCGGGATCCATCATCATCCGATGGAACATCTCATACTTCTCGGCGAAGGTCTTCCCCGATCCCATCTCTCCTGCAATTACCTTCGAATATGATGAGAATCGGTAGCGATCAAGGAGAACTGGTGTATGCGTCCCGTCAAACCCATAGTAGACGCCCTCGTTATCCGCCAACGCTGGCTCAATAAACGGGAACATGGTGCCAACAGCCGTCTCCTGCATGAGTTGGGTGGCTTTGATCGGATCATCCCCGAGCGGTGCAAGCGCATCCTGTGATTCGACTTGGCGCTTCTCCAAGGGAACTGCTTCTGTATTCGCCTTAGCAATGATCTCAAGTGCACGCTCAGTCGCCTCGTTCAATTCCTGCTTTGAATCGGCGATGATCTCGAAATAGATGGCAAACGTGAACAGCTTCGTCTCGCCCCGGATGATATCCCAAATGAGATCGGAGACAGCCTCGTGGTCGGATTCGAGTTCGTGGGTATCACTCTGATTTTTCTCGTCTTTCCGATAGAGACGAGCACGAAGCTGTGTGAGTCGATTTCGGAGTTTCCGCAGAATCTCATGGGAATCACGCGGCCGGATGTGCTGTGTGACTCGGATATTGTCGTGCGTTGTATAGAGGTCATCAAGCCAGCCGAGCGGAACGCGCTCCGGATAGCCATGGATGGTCATCGTGCGCACGTACTGGCCACCACGAACCATGTATCCCGACTCTAAGAGCCCTGATTCCTCGGAGATCTCATGTGGGGCGATGATATCCCGGTCGGCCAGTGACTGTTCAGTCTCGTCTTGAAGTACACCTAATCGAATCTCTCCATCTTCGGCATTTTCGAGTTCGAGAAGATGTTTCGCTTGGGCCTGGATGTTTTCCTTCGAGAGTTCGTCGCCATTCGCTTCGAGGATGGCAGTTGCCCGGTCGAAGATCTCATCATCGATCTCATCGAGTCCAGGCTCGCTCTTTAGTCCAGGAATGAGTGACCGGAGACGGGAGCCCATCGTTAGATCTCCCCCTTCGAGAATGTCGCATGATCAAAGCGGTCAAACTCCGGTTTGACGTGATTGTAGTAGTGGTACAGGATTTCCATCGTTTCCTGGCGAGTGCTGACTAATTCAGTCGAGACGTCTGTTCGTCCAAGCTTGTCAATCACACGTCGCTGGCGATTGTGTACTTCGCGGATACAAAGTTCGGTTTCTGTCTTCTCATGGTTCTTGACCCACGGAAGCCGTTTGAGAATGTTTGCGCCGGCAGAGCCGATAAGCGGGAGCGTGCTTAGTTGATTGAGCACACTCCCAGTATCAAGATTGGTCGTGACCTGCGCAGCGTTGACGCGGATGACGATGTAGTAATCGCGTGTTTTGATCCCAGAGCCGTCGATGTTATCCTGTGCCCATTGGATGTAGTAGCGACGACCATACTGCAGAATTGGAGATTGTCCTCGTGCAGCAACGCTGGTGCCACCGCGAATGAACTTGTTGTAGTGTTCACCCAGATCGAACTCACGAGGATAGCACGGGATAGCAATCGACCAGTCGAGCGCCATCAGAAAGGAAATGTAGTCGCTCATGACCTGCCGACGCTGCTCATAGTTGAGCGTCAGCCAATTCCGGGGCTTGACTTTCACGAGGCCAATGTAGTCGTCACCATCAACAGCGATGCCATCATCACGAACGTAGTCAAAGCCGAGTTGCGCCTGTGTCGTCGTCTTCTTGTTGAGTTTGTCTTCGAGGTGGAACTGGTCGCGAGCTCGTGCTTCGTCACGCGCCGTTGGGAGGTCCGTGTCAATTGCTTCGAGGGCGGCATCCATCGCTCGGAGGACGTCCAAATCTGATTCTGGGCGTTCTGCATCGGTTTCGATTGCTCGATCGGCTATCCCAAGTGCTGTCCGTACAGTGGGCCCGTCAGCGGTTGGCTGAGTGGTTGACTCATCTAGTGCTGACGTGGGTGTCGTCGTGGAATCAGGGTCAGCCGTCTCGGTTTCTGCTTCGTCTCGACTGGCTGACTGTCCAGTACTGGCTGTCGAGGTGTCGGTGGCAGGCGGTGGTGAATCCATGGTTGTTTACTGATGGGAGTCGTGGTCGTCTTCCGCTTCGATCGTCTCGATGTCGAGGCCAGCGTGGCGGACACCAACCACATCTTGTGTTTTCGTCGTTTCCGTGGCGGGTCGCGTCCGACGATTGCGGTAGGTGGTGGTTCCGAGGTAGTAATGCACACAGGCTCGTGCGTAGCTCAGTGGCCGCTGTGCAGCCGGCGTGATGAGGAGGATCACCACTCCGAGCGCGAGCGCAAGGCCGGTGGCAATGAGAAAGAGATCACCTGAGGCACCGAGACTCTGGGCAATGCCAAGACCGAGAAACGGGAGGACGAGTGCTTCACCAATGTCGCGGGCAGTCAGACCGAAGATGAGCTTTGTATTGATGATCTGGCCGGCGATTGGGAACGTTTCCATTTGATATTATCTTATGCCACGACTAGTTAATAATTACTCTAAATGTCGATTTTTGGTTTGATTCTCACTAACACTAAGGTATTATCCTAACCGCGGTGCGTCCCACAAGAGACGACGTACACCCGTTTCCCCGTAACGCAACAAACGAGATAATTAGTCGAGAAAGAATATCTCGCTTAAGCATCTATACGCTAGTATGCCGACTGACCCACCGTTCTCGAATCGTCCATCGATCGATGACCTCGAATCGGTCTTCACCGACGCTCCCTCGACCGAAGAACGCATCTATAGTCTCCTTGTGCAGAACACGGGCGGTGTGAGTGCCCCAGACGTCGCCGAGCAACTCTCGTGTTCAACAGACACCGCTCGCAAGTATCTCAACTGGTTCACTGAACTCGGCGTCGCTACCAAACGCGACGGCCGGCCAGTCCAGTATGAACGCAACACAGAATATTTCGAATGGCGGTACGTGAGTGAACTCGCCAACACCCATTCACTGGAGGATCTCAGAGGGAATGTGCTCGAAATTCGGGATCAACTCAAGACGTTCCGTGATCGCTACGATGCCGACAATCCATCCAGCATCGATGTCGTTGAGGCGGCCGATCGTCTCGACGTTGATCTCGAGGAAGCATGGGACGACCTTTCGACGTGGGCGAGCCTTGAGGAAGAACTTCGACTCCACGACCGTGCTCGCCGTCGTCTCAGTGACCGCGCTGAAGCGAGTGCTGACTAACGATGGGTTCTCACGACACGCACACTCCCGTCGGGAGTGTTGACCGAACAATTCTCATGAGTATCAAACAACGTCTTGATACCGCGGCCTACATCGGCACAACAACCATCTCATTGAAACACGGAAAACCGACGCTCACGGCGACATTCATCCGAGACTATTTTCCACCGGATGTCGAGGACGCGTACTACGATCTTCGTTGGTACACCAGTGGTAATTTCGAACTGCATTATCAAGAGAACTGGAGCGACGACCGAGGATGGAAACGCCGGTGGGACAAACATCCCCGGGATGGCAAGCGAACCCACTACCATCCCCCACCAGATGCCGGTCATCCACCTGAACCAGCCGAGTTCCCGGACAATTACTATGAGATGCTTCGGTACATTGATGAGCAAACGCTTGCCCATATCAAAGAGCATCCACTCCTCGAGAGTGACTGAGTCTTACAACAGTCGCGTGAAGCTGAGAGGGATCCATAGCAGTATTTTGTTGTAGAGTATGGATGACAGTATTGAAGGAACTCGTGACAAATTACCACTCATTTTTCGGACAGCTCCATACAGGCGTCCAAACGGATAATACTACAAAACGTTACGGTAACAATCGGTTCTACGAGGTCGACAGCAAATAGCCAAACGTGGGAGGTGCTCTAATAGCTCATCTCTCCGCAGAAATCACCGCTTCTCACCACCTTTCATGACCTTCAGTCGTCCTCTCTCATCCTCACCTGGAAAGAGTTCCGAGAAACGATCAACCAGCGCCTCAACTTGCGGGTGATCAGTATACGCCACGTTTTTAGTAGACCGATCGTATTCGATGAGCCCTGCATCGGCAAGTTTCGGGAGATGACAGTGCTGGAGTGAGACGGTGACTTCGTCCACTTTGTCCGTCAGAGCGGTTTCAGGAGCTGGCGTATCTTCCCAGGCACTGATATCAGCCACTAACTCCTCGAGGGAGATCGGTTGGTTCGCCGTTTGGAGCCGTTTTAATACATATCGTCGCCGTCGATCCGTAAGAAGACCGAAGAGGCGATTCATTTGCTCGGCGGTGACATCATGAGGTGGTATCTTCTCGAACTGATTTTCCATAGCTATGCTATGACCCCTGAACCAGTAATGATTATTCATGAATATTCCCAGATATTGTGGAAAGCACAGGTAGTTTTGAACTCACTATAGAGTGCTAATAGCCGCGACATCCATCTACTGGTTTTCTAACTTGCTAAGCGGAAATCGACGCACGGTGTACAGCTGATCGTGTCATAGTATGCCTCGTTTCACTATGGTGAACGATCGCTTGTCTACTGACCTCATCACACAATGTGCCAGTCGTTGTACTTACGATGTTGTCTCGCTAAGTTTGATGCGTGGAACACGACATCACTCAAAACCGGGAAAGGATAGCCTGGTGGCTGATCTTCAGCATTCTTGGCGTACTTTTCGTCTACATCCTCTACTCGTATGTGGGTACGATCGTTCTCGGATTATTTGTTTACTATGCAACGCGACCCGTGTACCGGCAGCTAACCCATCGTGTGGGATCACCGACGCTCGCAGCCGGGCTTTCTCTCGGTATGCTCGCGTTCCCAGGATTACTTCTGATCGCGTATACTGTACTCGTGAGTATTCACCAGGTGAATGAACTCTTTGGGTCAAATTTGGATCAATATCAATTACTTCTTGGGCCATTTCTGCAGCGTGTTATTGGGACACAGGATCTACAGGTATTATTGCAGCAGTTGCTTTCAAATCCCCAGCAACTTACGCAGTATCTCAGTCCACAGACTATGAGTAAGATACTCACATCAACAGGTGGATATCTGAGTGCAATTGTCGTCGGTCTTTTGCACGTTTTCATTGCACTCGCAATTGCGTTCTATCTTCTCCGAGATGGTCAGAGGCTTGCGAATTGGTTCACATCACATATTAGTAAGTCGGACAGCGCAACACATGCCTTCTTAGAGGCCGTTGATACTGATCTTCAGACGATCTACTTCGGCAATATTTTGAATGCCTTCGTGGTCGCTATCATCGCTTCGATCACGTATACGGCCCTCAATGCGATTGCTCCTCCTGGGCTTGCTATTCCAGCAACTGTTTTGTTCGGGCTATTAACGGGGCTTGCAAGTCTAGTTCCAGTGGTTGGAATGAAACTCGTCTACGTTCCAGTCGGTCTTTATCTAGCTGGCGTCGCATTAGCATCAGAGCCACTTTATATTTGGTTCCCTGTGGCTTTTCTACTCATTACAGCCACGATTGTTGATGGGCTCACCGAAATACTATTGCGGCCATACATCTCCGGTCGGAATCTCCACGTTGGCCTCGTCCTATTCGCGTATATCTTTGGCCCGTTACTGTTCGGTTGGTATGGACTGTTCCTTGGACCGCTTTTACTCGTATTGTTCGTCCATAGTACCCGCATCATTTTACCGGAATTACTACACGGACGCGAATTGACGCCACAAGCAACTGCAACTGATCCAATTCCAAATCCAAATGAAAACCAGCCTGCAACAACGAGTGGAAATGATTCCACTCAGCAAGACTCGAAATCCTCCACAGAAACATTATCAGCAGACCAAGCATCTCCCACTGAGACTACAAAACAACAAGACGAAAGTTCAGACGACCACTCGTGATAACAATCTCTAGATCAACCCGACTGCGTTGGTACTAAGTCAGACACTGCTGAAGTCGACTATTGAGTATTCTAAGCACGCAAGTTGCCAGTTCGGGGGGTGACATCCTGAGCAAGATGTTTTGACCACGGTTTTCAGCAAAACATCATTTTAGAGACGTATGTAATATTCCATGTTGATTTTGAAGTAGCAGGAGCACCTC
>NZ_MEIH01000343.1:0-2568 GCF_001723155.1 Haladaptatus sp. W1 | reverse complement strand
CATACATCTCCGGTCGGAATCTCCACGTTGGCCTCGTCCTATTCGCGTATATCTTTGGCCCGTTACTGTTCGGTTGGTATGGACTGTTCCTTGGACCGCTTTTACTCGTATTGTTCGTCCATAGTACCCGCATCATTTTACCGGAATTACTACACGGACGCGAATTGACGCCACAAGCAACTGCAACTGATCCAATTCCAAATCCAAATGAAAACCAGCCTGCAACAACGAGTGGAAATGATTCCACTCAGCAAGACTCGAAATCCTCCACAGAAACATTATCAGCAGACCAAGCATCTCCCACTGAGACTACAAAACAACAAGACGAAAGTTCAGACGACCACTCGTGATAACAATCTCTAGATCAACCCGACTGCGTTGGTACTAAGTCAGACACTGCTGAAGTCGACTATTGAGTATTCTAAGCACGCAAGTTGCCAGTTCGGGGGTGACATCCTGAGCAAGATGTTTTGACCACGGTTTTCAGCAAAACATCATTTTAGAGACGTATGTAATATTCCATGTTGATTTTGAAGTAGCAGGAGCACCTCTCCCCCAGGCGATCAAATCACAGCGACCAATTGCTACGGGAAACAACCTCTCACTGGCGATGTGGGTTCTGTGCTTCGCTGAGGGCGTCATAGTGGTCAATTCCACTGCCGCTTATCAAATCAGGCGACAGTAAATTTGGTTCACTTGCACATAAAGAGTGACTTGGTTGGGATTCATTTGTCTCACTGCCGGTTGTTGCACTAAGCAGAACTAAGAAAGTCTGGCAAGCGTGTCGAATCTGTGTACTGTTGCTTCTCGATTTCATAGAAACTTGGCCGTATCGCCTGAACCAAAGAGTTGTCTTCTATGACACCAATAGGAACATCGATAAAAGAAAAAATAGATCGCCACATCGGGATTAGAGCCACTCATCGGGGGTTCATCTGTGTGAGTGTGCCTCAACCTGCCAGCACGACCAATACACCAGTCGTAACGAAAATCGATGGTGTCAACTGTCCTCAGAGCGACCTCACGTATCTTCTGGTGGGGATTTCGGTAGAGGGTTGTAGAGTTCGAATATCCTCGTTGAGTGCCCCAAAGGACTACGGTCGTCCTTCTCATGTGCGGATTTTATTGTCACTGACCGTCATCTGTGGCGGTTGGAAATAAGAGGATAGACGGACAAACAGAGTGCAATGTCGCTATATGAGCAACGGCGGTATAATGGCTACTTTCCAAGTAGGCGATATAAAAATTTTACTCTCGCTCTATCCGCTGTCGTTGGATTTTGGAGTTACTGGGCGTTCTCACGTGGTATTGTCTTTGCAACGATGTATATCGTTATGTTCGGTTTCCTGGGAATCTTGTTCGTACTACTCTGGGAGTGGTAACTCCCACATTCGATCAAGATATAATCTAATGCACGACTTTGATCGAGTTAGAGATCAAGTTACCTCCTCTAGAATCACCCGAGGTGGACAGTCCAATAAAGAGCATACTCGATGTCTCCTCTCTTTTAACCACTTCAGGCACCGTATAACAATAGTCAACGCAGTCATTGGAAAAGGTGTGAGCGTCGTAGGAACGTGCCTGGAACCATGCGCCTGCGACGTTCAAGCACAAAGAATCAAATGTGATCATCTCACGCCAGTTCCATACCGGCGTAGTCGTGCCCACTCTTCCCGGCACGACCACGCTCTACTCGCAGGGGGTTCCGGGACGAGAACGGGTTGCTTGTTGGTAGAAGCACCATCGACCCCACGTCGATGGCGGCCACTTCGTGGCCCAGGTGGTTCGAATCCACCCCCGTTCGTATCAGAGCATATTCTCACAGTCTTCACACGCCGACCACTCCTCGGATTTTTGGAATGTGGTCAGGTCAGCCTCCGCTGCTAAACGGTGGTTTTATGGGTTGTAGGAGCACTCTACCGTGAATTGCCAACACGTGTAAAAGTGAAAGACAGAGTTTTGTATACGACGTCAGCAGTTAGAAACTGTATCAGCAGAAGAGAACGGTGAGAGATGTCGGATTAACAACTGCCGAGATTCTGGAAGTCGCTCTGGTTACACTTTGAACAACAGGATGGTTTCGAGATAAAAGTGGTTCCGCATTCTTCGCATTCAAAAATATCACCGGTCGCCCGCACCTGCTGTTCGGTCTGCTGAGACGGGGTTTCTGAACGAAAGGCACCGCGTAACCGATGTAGTAGTTCCATAGCAATGCATAGACACTTTCTCAATACACATAGATTTTATCGCCAAAATGGCATAATAATCCCATTATTACTGTGTTGAATATTGTCAATGAAGTCGGCTTACCGGTTCCGAGATACCGCTGAAACCCACATAGTCGCACTCCTGTGGTTCATCATTCTTCACCCCCAAGGAGACAGTCTCAAGCGTCCTGGAAACTACTTGGCGGCGATATCGGTCGCGTACTGTTATATATCTCTCAAGTGTATCCTCGGCCGTAGCGTCGCGTGTTCCGTGAGCGTTCACTGGCCGGTGATATCTGAGACCGTCAGTTGGCGTACCACGGATAAAAAAGACTGAAGCAGTGGTTCGTTCGGCAGTTCC
>NZ_MEIH01000342.1:0-12432 GCF_001723155.1 Haladaptatus sp. W1 | reverse complement strand
TGTACTCTCAGGAACCGTCTCGTAGCCCTGCGTCACCACCAACAGCACGTCGATGATGTCGTCGATGCGGTCGAACGATTCCGTGATGTAATCGACCGCGACCGGGGCCGCGTCGTCCGGGAGTTCGTTGCAGTACATCTGGCCGATCATGAGCGGGTTTCGGAGTTCGTGGGCGACCATGCTGGCGAAGCTATCGAGTCGCTGGTTCTGCCGTTCGAGTTGTCGCTCGCGCTCATTGCGCTCGGTTACGTCCCGGACGACGCCAACGAGGTCCTGCCCCGAACCGGTCTGCTTCGGAAGTCCCGCGACGGTCGCCTCGATATCCAACATCTCGCCGGCCGCCGTTTCCAGTATTGCGTCGTACGTCTTCGTATCGCTATCGTCGGCGAGGAGTTCGTGTTGCAGTTCGTTGGAGAGGTCGTTCAACCCCCTCACGACGACGAGCGAGGTGTGTGAGCCGAGCAGTTCCTCGCGGTCGTACCCGACGATTTCGGCGTAGGCCTCGTTGACGTGGATAAAGTAGTCGTCCTCGTCGATGACGAAGATGCCGTCGTTGACCGTCTCGACGATGGTTTCGTAGCGTTCGAGTTCCTTGCCGTACCGCTCCGCCTCCCGCCGCTGTTCGTCGGCGTTGAGCGCCCGCGTCTCTGCTTGCGCGTCGTTGAACCCCATTCCCAGCCCGGAGAGACTGCCGAGTGCCGTGAGGATGAGCATGCCGCCGACCGACGGGGTGTTGCGGGCGACGAGATAGATAAAAAGGAGGATACCGAGCATCGCCACCATACCGCCGAGACACCACTTCGCAACGGACGAGAAGAGTTCCGAGCGAATCTCGGTTCGGGGCAGCCAGTACCCGACGTAGAGGAGGACGAGTCCGGGACCGGCGAGGAGGGTGAAGATGGTAAAATCGATACCGAGCGTCCAATCGGTCGCGACTGGCGTGAACGAAATGCTAGAACCGGCCCCGACGTACAGCGCGCCGAGCACCGTGATTACGCGCCGTCCGACGACCCCCGATGGGTCCCACGACTCAAGCATGGATGGAGATGTGGCCGGAATGGGTACTCACCGTTGTCATACACATTCCCATGCCATCATGTAAGTATCGAATCGCCGGAGAAACGACGCGAGCGGTGAACGAACGTCACGGACGGAAACACAACACCGACCGTCCGATGGCGACCGTCGCTACTGCTGGAAGTGGTTCTGAAGGATTTCGAGCGTCTGTTCCCTGTCGTCCCAGTCCACGAACAGGGCGACGCTGGTCGCGCTGGTGATGAGGTCGTGGATGTTGATGTGCGCTTCCGCGATGGGGTCCACGAGTTCGTGGATGATTCCCGGCTCGTTCGGGAGTTCGCCGCCCGTCACCCGAATCACGGCGATGGGGTCGTCCACCGTCACGCTAGAAAGCGATTCCTCGTCGATGACCTCCTGATGAAGGATGTTCTCGGCGCGTTCCGCTTCCTCCCTGTCCACGTAGAACGTGATGCTGTCCATGCCGCTCGCCACCGCGTCGATGTTGATGTTGCCCGTTCCGAGCGCGGTGGAGAGGTCGGCGAGGATACCGGGGCGGTTTCGAATCGCACGTCCCGCCAAGGTCATGCAGGCGAGCGGCGACTCGCGCATGTCGATGAGGTTCTCGAACTGTCCCGTGACGTTCGTCCCACCGGCCAGCAGGTCGCCGTGCTGGTAGTGGACGACGCGAACGTGTAGGTTGTCGTCCTTGTACGAGAGCGCCGACGGCGCGACGACCTCCGCTCCGCGGAACGAGAGGTTTCGGAGTTCGTCCACCGTGATTTCGCCGACGTTCCGTGCGCCTTCCACGACGCTCGGGTCGCCGGTCATGACGCCCTCCACGTCGGTGACGATGACCACTTCGTCGGCGTCCATGTAGGTGCCGAGCATCACGGCCGTCGTGTCGCTGCCGCCGCGGCCGAGCGTCGTCACGCCGCCCTCCTCGTTCTCGGCGAGGAATCCGGTGATGACGGGAACGATGCCGTCCAACTCCGACGCGAGTTCGGCGGCGCGTTCCTTCGTCGCCTCGACGTTGACTTCCCCGCGCTTGTCGGTGATGACGGGCCACTGCTCGCTGCCGGGTTCGAGAAACATCGCGTCCACGCCGCGCGCGGACAGGGCGGCCTTGAGCATCCGGACGCTCGTGCGCTCGCCCATGCTGACGATTTCGGCGCGGTCGGGTTCGTCCGCGTCGAAATGGATTTCGTCGAGGAGTTCGTCGGTCGTGTTGCCCATCGCGCTGGCAACGACGGCGATTTCGTGTCCTGCTTCGACGGCTGCTGCTACGGAATCTGCGGCACGGTTGATGCGGTCACCGCTCCCGAGGCTGGTGCCTCCGAACTTGGCGACTACGCGCACCGAACCACCGTCCGTGGTCGGTAATTCATGGGGTGGCATTGCAACGGTGGCCAGATAACTGCTTGCATGTCAAGAATTTCTGCCAGTTATTCCGCTGACAGTATCGGGGCGGTTCGGAAACCCCGATGCCGACCTCGGCAGGTCGAACGGTCGGTGGCGAAGACTCAGTTCGTAGAGAGTCGAACGCTCGCCGTGTCGGTGGCACCGTTCGCATCCGTGACTTTCAGTTCCACCGTCAGCGACCCGCACGTCGGGATGGTAGCCGAGACTACCGAACCGGACTCCTCGTACTGACCGTCACCGTCGATGTCCCACGCGAACTCCAGTTCTCGCCCGGTCGAACAGGAAGCGGCGAGTCGAACGATATCTCCGACATCCAAGGAATCCAAATCGAGATTCGATACGACATCGATACACACGTCGAGCGGCGGGAAGTCGTCCCCTCCGTCGGGGTCATCGGACGGAAGTCGCTCGTCGCCGTCCGGTCGCCGGTCGCACGACCCGAGGACGAAGAAGTTCGAGTAGTAGGTGTACTTGTAATCGAGCGTCGCGTTGGCTGGATACGTCGCGGCATACAGTTTGCCGTTGCTGATAACGGGAACGCCAGCGGCCGGAGCGTCTTCCGGTGACGTTTCGAGGCCATCGCTGTCGAGGAGGTATGACCACTGGCGCTCGCCGGTCGCGCTATCGACGGCGTGAACGAGTCCGCGACCGGCAGCCGAGTCCGACTCCGGGATGTACTGTCCACAGACATAGATTATCCCTCCGCCAACTACGGGACTACTGAAGAACTGTCCCGGGAAGGTGGTTTCCCAGGCCGTCTCTCCGGTTTCGGCGTCGAGCGCCTGCACCACGGATTCCCCGTTCAAATCCACAAGGAGTACGTGGTCGCCGGTGATGGCAGTTCGCCCGTCCCATCGGTTGCCCGCGTCGGACTCGTATTCCCACTGCAGTTCGCCGCTGTCCGGAGACCGAGCCTCTATCGTGACCTGCGTGTCGTCTCCCTCGAGGAAATCCGTCTGAGTGAAAAACACCATCCAACCGTTGGTTGCGGGATTGCCGAGGGTCGTGTCGTCCGGCGAGACTTCCCACTGTTTCGAACCGTCGTCCGCATCCAACGCGATTCCGCTGCTCGTAAAGACCGACCCATCGGTGTAGCTCAGCGTCGTCCCGACCTCTTCTTCGATTCCGGTCACACCCTCGGTTTGCCACAAGGTATCGCCGGTCTCGGCGTCGAGTGCGTAGATGTCTTCCTCGTTCGCGGTGAACACCCGGTCGCCTACGAGAATCGGACGGGACCACCGACTGTGGTCACGCCGCGTCCACATCGTCTCCCCGGAATCGGCATCGAGCGCATAGAAACCGTGGTCAGATTCTTCGGTTTCGGCGGTCTGCGTCGCGAAGTAGAGCATCTCTCCGGACGTCGTCGGAGTTTTCGGATTCGGAAAACCGGTACGTTTCCACCGTCTGTCGCCGGTTTCGATGTCGTACGCGCCGAGATATCCGGCGCGTTCGCCGGGGGTGTTGTTCGCCGTGACGGCGAGGTATAACACGTCGTCGCCGACGACGGGCTCAGTATGGTACATAGTACCGTCCAAGTCCAATCGCCAGTCGAGGGTCGGGAACGGCGTCGGACCGCTATTCTCGGTCGTTCCCGTCCGTCCCGGCCCGCCCCGTGGGCCGGTCCACTCGTTGGAGTCCACGACCTCAGAATCGGCGACGACGGAGCCAGAGGTTCCGTAGCTCGCGACGCCCATCGTGATACCGACGGTTTTCAGGAACGTTCGACGGTCAGTGCCCTTTCGCGGCGCAGGTTCTCCAGGCATCGTTCGGACGTAAAAACAACCGTTTTTGGTATTGTTATGACGTGCCTGAAGTTAATATTGCAGCATCAAGCAGGCTATAACAAACATAGTCGAACGACGGTACGGTATTCGAATAGAAGCAAAGCGCGGACCTGGAGACAAAACACAGCACCGAGGCGGACGGGATACGCGGTCTTCGAAGGGCCGGAGTGAACGCGGTTTCGACGTCTTGGTGGGCGAAGTCACGACGAATCGTCGGAGCGCATACTCACTCGTTTACGTCCTGGTCGCCGGTTTCCCCGGAAGTGGCGTCGTCTCCGTGGGTTGAATCAGGGGGCTCGTTGCTCGAAGACCGCTTTTCCGACGCTATCTCCGGGGATTCGCCCACGAAGTTCCCCGCCTTTTCGAGTTCCTCCATCGGGTCGAACGCGACGAGTCCGTCACCCCCGGTGTACTCGTAGGCGACCCACTCGGGAATCGTGAGGACGCCGTTCATTTTCCGGATGCGAACCCGTTTGATGAGCACGTCCTCGATTATCGATCCGTCCAACTGCAAGTCGATGATTCCGTCGATGACGTAGGCCATGTCGTGGGGAAAGGCGTCCTCTTCCCCGGTGAACGTCGCGCCCGCGAAGACGATGACGAACCGGCCTTTGCAGATGTCCGCTCGGATGTCCTTGACGAAATCGTACGCTCGAACGGGTTGGACGAGGGATCCGAATTCGGTCAGCGAGTCGATGGCGACGACGCCGGTGTCGCTCATAGACAGCGATTCGAGGCAGTTGTCGAGTTTGTTCTGGAGTTCGCTCGTGTCGCTCGGGTCGCGGACCGTCGTCGTCGCGTCCGCGACGATGCGGTGGAGGAACTGGTTCCACTCGTCCATCCGAGTGAACATCCGGTCGCGGTCGCTGACGCGATACGTGAAACAATCGAGGATGTGTAAGAGACCGGATTCGAGGTACGGGAGGACGTTCCACTCCAACGAGAGGAACTGCTCGATGACGGAAATCGGAGGTTCGGTGAAGCTGACGACGATGGCGGGTTCGCCGCGCCGAAGCGTCCGCCAGACGAGTTCCGACTGGATGGCGTTGTCGCGGGTTCCACCCTCACCGGAAAGGAGGACGAACGAGTTCCGCGGCAATCCCTCCGGCAGGTGGTCGTCGAGCGCCGAGACACCCGTAGTAATCTGTCGAAAGCCGTGGTAGGTCGTGAACACGCGGTCGCTTCGGCGCATCTCGTCCCGGCAGGTCCGCGAGCAGAACTCGTAGGTGGTATCACCGTACGCCAGCGATACCGGAATCTCGGGACACGGCAGACGACAGAAATCACACCGTGCTCGGTCGGCGTTCATGGAGTCGTCGCTCATAGTCACACGTTAGCATCCGAAGAGGATGAAGCTACTCCCGGCCGCAAACCATCGGTAATCGGTGTGTCGAGAACGATTGGGCTGGGCTGAAGAGTTAATGCGAGGGAGCGAGAATAGCCACTCATGCGCGTCCGAGACGCGGTAGAGGCAGACGGGGGACGCCTCGCGGCACTCGCCGACGTACCGACCGAGGTGATGGCCGACGTGGTTCACGACCGGACGGTTCGCGTGGCGGAATCGGATGGAGAAATCGACGCCTTCGTCGGGTTCGAGGCCGACGAAGAGACGGTGCACGTCACGCACCTCTTCGGCGCGGAGGCGGCCTGCGAACACCTCCTCGACGAGCCGATTCGATTCGCGGAACGGGAGGCGATGCCCGTCGAAATACTGCTTCCCGAACCCGAGACGGATATCGTCGCCGTCGCCGAGAACGTCGGATTCGAAGAGTCTGACCCCGGCCCGTGGTTCGACGGCCACCGAACCCGTCGATTTCGACTGGAGAATCCGACGACCGAGACGGAATGAGTGCGAGTAACACGGCAGAAACCACCATACGCGACGTTCCTTTCCGAAACGTATTTTAATCTCTCCCGATTACCACGACATGCGTGTCCGGGTTGGGGTAGTGGACTATCCTCCAGCCTTGTGGAGGCTGGGACGCGGGTTCGATTCTCGCACCTGGACCTTTTTGCGAACATTTCTTCGTGAGCGGGTAGTTCTCGGAACCATCCGCGAGCGACTCACGCGCGACGTCTCGAAACGGACTACTTCGGTTTCCAGTCGAGTTTTATCGAGACCGTCTCCCGGTCCCCGCGGAGCACGGAGGACGACTCGCGGATGCCGATTTCGTAGCCGATCTTCTTCCGCGGCGAGAGCGTGACCGTCTTGTTACCGACGTCGATATCGGCGGAACCTTTCCCGCGGAGTTGGGCCGCGATATCTTCGAGGAGGTCCGCCGCTTCGTCGCGCGTTACTTGTGCTTCGTGAAGCGTTTTTTCGGACATGGACGAAGGCGTACTTCACACTGGAAAATAGCTGTTGTGGGCACGATGTTCGGCCGGACGAACCCCGCGAGCGGTGGGTTCGACTCACCCGCCAGGAATCGACCGATTCGTCGCGCGTCGTGCGATTTTCCGTTACCGTCGGTTGTGCGGGCGAATCTTCCGCGAGCGAAACGTTATAGCGGTCGAAAAATCCCTAAACAACCGGTAGAAATCTTAGGCCCGCCAAAATCGGCGGGAAGGCATACAAGCGTGTAGTCCCAATTTTTCGCCATGAGCTGGGGGCCGTACGCACTCGTCTTCGTCGCGGGATTGATCGCGGCGTTCGGAACGAGTCTCGGAGCGGTTCCGTTGTTCTGGGTCGACGCCATCGACGACAAACTCGACGTGGGACTGTGGGGTTTCGCCGGGGGGTTGATGGCGTCCGCCTCGGTGTTCGGGCTGCTCTTCGAGTCGTACAAAAAGGACAGCAGTTTGCTGCTCGTCGGTGGCGGAATCGTCTCCGGCATCGTCCTCGTCATCGTCGCCCATCGGGTCGTGGACCGCTACGGGACGAACTATCGACCCGAAGATATCGCCATGGGAGATTTTCAAACCATCCTCAACATCCTGCTGGTGTTGTTCGTCCATAGCTTTCCCGAGGGACTCGCCATCGGCGTCTCGTTCGCCGAACTCAATCGGTCGGGCGGCATCCACCTCCTCGGGTTCTCGGTTCCCTTCGTCGCCATCGCCATCACGGGGTCGCTCGCGATTCACAACTTCCCCGAGGGGCTGGCGACCGCGATTCCGATAAACGACGTGGACGGAATCGGAAACGGCCGCATGTGGGGCGCCGCGTTCTTCACGAGCCTCCCGCAACCGGTCGGGGCGGTCATCGCGTTCTACTTCGTCCGGCTGGCCGAGCAGTTTCTCGGTTTCGGCTACGGGTTCGCGGCCGGGTCGATGCTGTACCTCGTCATCGGCGACGTGCTCCCCGAAGGGCTCGAAGCGGGCGAAAACGTGTCGAGCGCGAAGTGGTACCTGTCCGCCGGTGTCCTCGTCGGATTCGTGGCGTTCGTCCCGCTGGTGTTCGTCCTCTAATCGACCAACTCGCCGAGCGTGTCGAGCCACCGCGTCACCTGCTCGAAGACCAGGTAAGTGTCCGTGACGTGGCGCTGGGCGCTGTAGGACCAGTCGTCCCACCGCTCGGGCGACCCGAGCACGTCGTCCAGCGTGCGGGCGACCGATGCCGGGTCGCCCGAATCCGGGACCAACCGTCCGTCCTCGCCGTCGCGGATTTGGGCGCTGATGCCGCCGGTGTCCGCACCCATCAGGACGGCCCGTTTCCACATCGCCTCCGTCACCGTGAGACCGAATCCCTCCTGAAGCGAGTTCTGGGCGACGACCGAAGAGCACCGCTGGAGGGCGTTGATGACGAGCGCACTGTCGTGCTGGTCCGGCGGCATGACGACGACGGCGACGTCGGACCGTACCTCGGGGTCGAGCGCCAGCCATTCCTCTTCCAGATTTTCGAGCGCCTGGCGTCCCTCCGGGTCGTCCGCCACCGAGGAAGGGTCGGGACCGACGAGGAGGAGACGGGCGTCTTCGATTCGCTGACGGTGAGCGGCGGAGCGCTCCGAATCAGTCGAATCGTCGCCGCCGTTCGCGGCCGTCTTCGCGGAGGCGTCCACGTCTTCACGAACGTCGCGTTTGAGTTCGGCGAACCCGCGCAACAGGGGAACGAATCCCTTGAGACCGTCCCAGCGGGAGATCTGACAAATCGTCGGACGGAAGAGCAGGCCGATGTCGTCCGGGTCCGTCGCGGGCGCGAACGTGCCGTCGGCCTGTAATCGCCGCGCCGGTTGGTCGAACCGCTCGACCGGGTGGTCGGTGTCGATGAGGTCCGCCCGCGCCAGAACGGTAGCGGCCTCCTGCGGCTTGAGACGGCGGTTCTTCGCGCTGAACGGGTCGATTGCGGGCGGGATGATGTCGGCCTCGGTTTCCAGAAATGCGGGAATGTACGCGGGGAGCGTGAACACCGTCCGGTCGTAGTCGGCTATCCACGGGCGGAGGAACTCCCACGCGGTTCGGGATTTTTCCGAATGCTCCTCGGAACCGATGTGACACCGCCAGACGGCGGGAACGTCCAGTGCGTCGGCGACCATCGAACCCGCCGCGAGCGGTTGCGGGTCGTGGACGACGAGCACGTCTTCGGGTGCGATGTGGTCTTCGAGTTCGTCGGCGACCGAGCGACTCGTCGCTTCGTAGATCGACCGCTCGTGGTCCACGAGGTCGGGGTCGCCCGCACCGTGCAGGAGGTTGTGAATCCCCTTCGTGAACTCGAAGAACACCGGTTCGTCCACGTCGATGACCGCCCATTCCGCATCGACACCGAGCGCGCGGAAGAGGCCGACGAGTTTCGGCATCATCTCGGCGACGCCACCGCCGCTCGCCGTCGAGTTCACCATCCAGACGGTGCGCCCGTCCAGCGCGGCCACGTCGTCGGTGACGGCGTTTTGCATCGTTCGGACCGAATCCCGAAGGACGGTATCGGTCGCGTACTCCTCGATAGTGTGTTCGACCTCGATGTCGATGAGTCGTATCATTGGTACCGTCGCGATGCTATGTGGGATGACAGCACACCGTAAACAGATTGTGTTCGAAAACTGTCAAACGAACGGAGAGCGACGGATGAATTCGGGTCAGTTGTAGGTACTAAATCCTACTGTGGAATACTATTTTATACTGAAAAATACTAAATAGCATCGAATACTACTGAACTCGTTTCTCGACTACTGAACTCTACTCGACCGGTCGGGTACGGGCGATAGACGAACCGTCATCGTTCGCTAACGGTCGTCGAAACGACGGTCCCTTCGTTATCGACGGTCAATCGAAGCGCCTCGGAATCGAGGGGGATACGGAGACGGAGGCGGGGTGGGTCGTCATCGAGGACGGTCAGATAGTCGCGGTGGAGCGCCCAGTCGAGGTCCCAGAGATACCGCTCGTCGAGCGAGACGCCGCGTTCGGCGTGAAAACCAACGACTCGGGGGTCGTCGCGGACGAGACACCCGACGGGGAGGTTCGCCATCGCCCAGCACGCAGAACAGGAGACGCGGAGTCGGTACGGCACGTTTCCGGTGCCGAGTTCGGGTCGGTAGTCGGTGAGGGTGCCGGACATCCGGGAACCACATTCGGGACAGGTACCGGCGGCCGCGAGAGCGTTCCAGCGGCGGGTCCACACCTCGAAAGCGTCGAGGAGGTCGTCGCGGCGGGTCGTCGGCGCTGGCGGAAAGGGATTGTGCAGAAGTTCCTCGTCGCAAGACTCGCAGGCGATGTGGACGCGTTCCTCCTCGTAACGGGCGAACAGCGCCCCGTTTCCGCACTCGTAACACGTACCGGGTGCGTCGAGCGTCGTCCCGTCGGCCTGCTCGGTGAACACGCCCGCCGTCAGCGCGCTCGCCACCTTCCGGCCCGCGTAGGTGAGCGCGTAGCCGTCGGACGATTTTCTGACGAATTGCCCGACGAGGCGCTGGAGGTGATAGTTGAAGTTACCGCTGTCGCGGAGGCCGACCCGTCGTTTGAGGTCGGCGTAGGGGAGCGGAGAGTGACCCTCGCGGAACGCCTGCTGGAGTTCGTAGAGAATCGAGACGCGGCGTTCGTTGCCGATAGCGGCGAGCGCGTCGGCCGGGTCGGGTCGCTCGTCCTCCATGTTCGGTCGTTCGGCGAGGGCGAATAAAACCCCCGTGAAAAATGTCAACTTTCTATGTGCAATCGAGTGCGCAGAAGGAACTCGGTGCTGTCGCACGGTCGAGTAGGTATGTGGCAGTCGAATCGGAACATCGGCCTCTACTACGCCTACAAGTCCACGAAGGCGGTGGAGTTCTACCGGCCGATAATGTATCTCTACTTCCTCTCGCTCGGGTTGGATTACACCGGAATCGCCATCCTCGAAGGGATTTACAACGTCACGACCCTCGTCTCGGAGATTCCGACGGGATACGTCGGCGACCGAGTCGGCCGACGGAACAGTCTCCTCATCGGGACGACCATCATCACGCTGACGCTCGTGGGCATCGGTTTCGCGGGGAACTTCGCACAACTCGCGGTGCTGTACGCCTGCTGGTCGTTCGGCTACACCTTCCGGTCGGGGAGCAGCGACGCGTGGCTCTACGATACGCTCACCGACGACTTGTCTGAGGACAGGTTCGCCCACGTGCGCGGACGCGGGCAGGCGGTTGCCCTGCTGGTCGGCGTCGTCGGGTCCGTACTCGGCGGCTATCTCGGGAACATCGACCTCGCCTACCCGTTTCTGGTCGCCGCCGGGGTGACTGGAATCGGCGTCCCCGTCCTGCTCGCAATGGACGAACCCACGAGTTACGAGGAGAGCGAATCCGACGAGCTCGGCATCCGGGAGGCCGTCGGCGTGATTCGGGAGACGCTTTCGAATCCGCGGCTTCGGGCCTTCGTCGTCTACTACTTCGTCCTCTTCTCGGCGGTGTCCTACCTCGTGTTCATGTACGTCCAACCGGTGTTGGAGACCGTCCTGCCGCAGGTCGGCGTTCCGAAGGGAAGCGTCGAACCCATTCTCGGCTGGTTCTACGCCGCCATCAGCCTCCTCTCGGCGGGACTGAGCTACTACACCGGCGCGATTCGGGAGCGAATCGGCATTCGGACGTGGTTCCTCGTGATTCCGTTCGTCGTCGGCCTCGGCCTCGTCACACTTCGGTTCGTCCCGGTACTGGCGATTCCGGCGTTCCTGTTCGCACGCGGTATCGCGGAGACGACCCGCTCGCTGGCGTCCCAATACGTCAACGACCGCATCGAGACGCTCGGACGGGCGACGGTGTTGTCCGCGCTGGCGATGGTGAGTTCGCTGACCGTCATCCCCTTCCAACTCGGGAGCGGACTGCTTTCGGACGCCGCCTCCCCGCTCACCGCGCTGGCGGTCGCGGGCGGCGTACTCGTGGTCGGGTCGCTCGCCGTCCTCGGCTGGGAGTCGCCGGTGAAATCAGCCACCGGACAGCGCGCTGAGGCGGAGTAGCACCCGTATTCGGAATCTCTTTGAAGGCAGAAACCCCACGCCCCCACATGAAGGTGTTCGGGTCGAGCGGGACGAGAGGGGTCGCCAACGACGAACTAACCCCCGAGTTCGTGCTCAAAATCGCGAAGGCGGCGGGGACGGTCTGGCGCACCGACCGAATCGCGCTGGCACGGGATACGCGAGCCACGGGAGACATGCTCGCGGACGCCGCCGCGAGCGGGTTGGCGAGCGTCGGGGCGAACGTGGACCGACTCGGCGTCATTCCGACGCCCGGCGCACAGGCGTACGCCGAAAGCGAGGGCGTTCCCGCGTTGATGATAACCGCCTCGCACAACCCGCCGGAGTACAACGGCGTGAAACTCATCGGCGACGACGGTATCGAACTCGCCGTCGGCAGCCTCGAACGAGTCGAAGAGAAGTTCCTCACCGAGAAGTTCGAAGAGGTTCGCTGGAGCGAGACGGGTCACAGCCACCTCATCGAGGACTCCCGCGAGCGGTACGTCTCGCAACTGCTCGAATCCATCGATAGGGACCGAATCGCCGACGCGAACCCCACCGTCGCGCTCGACCCCGGACACGGGGCCGGATCGCTCACCTCACCCGAATTCTTCCGCAAACTCGGCTGTACCGTCGTCACGACGAACAGCCAACCCGACGGCCACTTCCCCGGTCGTGACCCCGAACCCGTCCCCGGAAATCTCGCAGACCTCGGCCGGTTGGTCGAAGCAAGCGGCGCGGACGTCGGCATCGCACACGACGGCGACGCCGACCGCGCCATCTTCTACGACGAGAACGGCCAGTACATCGAGGGAGACGCCACGCTCGCCGCGCTCGCCGCCGCACAACTCGAACCCGACGACGCCG
>NZ_MEIH01000341.1:0-10803 GCF_001723155.1 Haladaptatus sp. W1 | reverse complement strand
GGCGTCCCAATACGTCAACGACCGCATCGAGACGCTCGGACGGGCGACGGTGTTGTCCGCGCTGGCGATGGTGAGTTCGCTGACCGTCATCCCCTTCCAACTCGGGAGCGGACTGCTTTCGGACGCCGCCTCCCCGCTCACCGCGCTGGCGGTCGCGGGCGGCGTACTCGTGGTCGGGTCGCTCGCCGTCCTCGGCTGGGAGTCGCCGGTGAAATCAGCCACCGGACAGCGCGCTGAGGCGGAGTAGCACCCGTATTCGGAATCTCTTTGAAGGCAGAAACCCCACGCCCCCACATGAAGGTGTTCGGGTCGAGCGGGACGAGAGGGGTCGCCAACGACGAACTAACCCCCGAGTTCGTGCTCAAAATCGCGAAGGCGGCGGGGACGGTCTGGCGCACCGACCGAATCGCGCTGGCACGGGATACGCGAGCCACGGGAGACATGCTCGCGGACGCCGCCGCGAGCGGGTTGGCGAGCGTCGGGGCGAACGTGGACCGACTCGGCGTCATTCCGACGCCCGGCGCACAGGCGTACGCCGAAAGCGAGGGCGTTCCCGCGTTGATGATAACCGCCTCGCACAACCCGCCGGAGTACAACGGCGTGAAACTCATCGGCGACGACGGTATCGAACTCGCCGTCGGCAGCCTCGAACGAGTCGAAGAGAAGTTCCTCACCGAGAAGTTCGAAGAGGTTCGCTGGAGCGAGACGGGTCACAGCCACCTCATCGAGGACTCCCGCGAGCGGTACGTCTCGCAACTGCTCGAATCCATCGATAGGGACCGAATCGCCGACGCGAACCCCACCGTCGCGCTCGACCCCGGACACGGGGCCGGATCGCTCACCTCACCCGAATTCTTCCGCAAACTCGGCTGTACCGTCGTCACGACGAACAGCCAACCCGACGGCCACTTCCCCGGTCGTGACCCCGAACCCGTCCCCGGAAATCTCGCAGACCTCGGCCGGTTGGTCGAAGCAAGCGGCGCGGACGTCGGCATCGCACACGACGGCGACGCCGACCGCGCCATCTTCTACGACGAGAACGGCCAGTACATCGAGGGAGACGCCACGCTCGCCGCGCTCGCCGCCGCACAACTCGAACCCGACGACGCCGTCGTCTCCGCCGTCAACGTCTCACAGCGCCTCGTCGATGTCGCACACGCGACGAGCGCGAGGCTCGAACTGACGCCCATCGGAAGCACCAACATCATCACGCGAATCAGAGAGCTGGAGGACCAAGGCGTGTCCGTCCCCGTCGCGGGGGAGGGCAACGGCGGCGTCTTCTTCCCGACCTACCGATTGAGCCGCGACGGCGCGTACACCGCCGCGAAGTTCCTCGAACTGCTGGCCGACGAGCGCGCGAGCGCCATCGTCGAACCGTACAACGGCTACTACAACGTTCGGACGAACATTTCCTACACGACGGACGCGGAACAGGACGCGCTCCTCGCCGCCGCCGAGCGAGAGGCCGAGGAGTCGAACGCGGAACTCAACACCCGCGACGGCTACCGACTGGACTTCGGCGACGCGTGGGTCCTCGCCCGCCCGAGCGGGACGGAACCGATGGTTCGAATCTACGCCGAGGCGCGCGAACGCCACCGCGCCGAAGAACTCGCAGAAGAGATGGAAACAGCGCTTCGCGCGGCCAAAGCGAACGTCTGAGCGCGGTTCGTTTTTTCGACTCGAACTACCCTACCGCGAGGGATACTCGTCGAGCGCGTCAGAGAGCGTGTCTTTTCGCTCCTGCGCCCGTTCGAGTTCGTCTGTCACGTCGCCGCGGGCGAGTCGGTCGCGCTCCTCGTCGGAGAGTTCCGAGCGCGCTCGTGCGGCGGTGCGGAGGCGTTCGAAGTCGTCGTCGCGGGTGAGTCGTTCCACCTCGCGGAGCCGCGTGATGGCCTCCGGCGGTGCGAAGCGGTCCGCGACGCGAATCGCCTCGTCGCACCACCAGCGGAGTTCGTTCGCGGCGGCGGGCGGCCAGTCGATGGTGAGCGGTTCGGGACCGAGACGGTCGAGGTACGTCTCGTTCGTGGCGACGGCACGCTTCAGCGCCGCGGGGTCAGCGACGTAGTGGTCGAGTTTCGACCGGGAGTAGTGCGCGTATTCGAGCAGTTCGGGGAGGGTGAGGTCCCCGGCGTCGCTGTCGAGGAGGTACGCGCGGAGTTCGTCCGGCGGTGGCTGGAACTCGATGAGAGGATAGTGTTCGGTCGCGGCGAGGAATTCTATCAGTTCGCGGACGTTCTCGTCGTGAGTGAACGATTCGAACGCCTCGGTGATGGCGTCGTTGGCGGCGTCGATGGGTTCCCGAAGCAGTTCCGTCGGGGCGTCCAAGTCGGCGTCGCCGAGTTCTCGGAGTCGTTCGAGGTCCGCGATTCGCTCCTCAAGTTCCGTTACCCGTTGTGAGACGGTGTGCCGGGCGTCCCGGTAGCGCTTGCGGGCCTCGTTTCGCTCGTCCGAGAGGGCGACGATATCTTCGGCGGGCGAAAGGGCGCTCCGTCCGCTTTCGAAATCGCGTTCGCTCAGCCGACGTTTGTCGATGGCGTTTTCAGCCCGTTCGAACGCCTCGCGCGCGGGCAAGTCGTCGGGCAGGTTCTCCACGAAGTCGGCGAACTGCCCTTGGAACTGGACGAAAGCCTGGAAGTCACCGGTTCCGGTCGCCTTCCCCTCGTAGCGGTCGAGCAGGTGCGTAGCGCGGTCGTAGGCGTCGGCGACGGCGGCGTGTACAGGCGTTTTCGGGCGTCGGAGAAGGAAAACCGCGAGTCCACGAGGTTTTCGTCTTCGAGACGGGTCAGCGCGTAGCGGACGGTTCGCGGCGGGAGCAGCGTCTCGTCCGCGAGTTCGCTCTGGGTCATCGTCTCGTTGTACTCCAATACCTTTGCGACTAGCTTCGCGCTCGGCGGCAGGTCGCGGATGGCCGCGGTCGAATCCACGTCTTGCAGCCGGTTTTCGGTCGTTCGTGAAAGCTCTGGGGCGCTCATCACATGTCCGTTTTGAATACAGGGTAATAATATTTCCTGTTCGTTCTTATTACTGTAAGGAATTAAAATCCACGTGTGGTTGCGGTGTAGCAACAGGTCGGTCACCCGAAGCCTCTTAAGATACAGGCCCTTATCCCGAGTTGATGACCGATACTGTGGATGACGTAGAACTCCCCTACGACGAGGAGAGTACGTCCCAACAGGAACAAATAGAGGCTCTCCAAGAACGTCTCGACGTCCTCGAATCACAGAACGAGGAAATGCGGGACAAGCTTCTCGATGCGAACGCAGAGAACAACAAGTATCAGCAGAAACTCGAACGGCTCACCCACGAGAACAAGAAGCTGAAGCAGTCGCCGTTGTTCGTCGCCACGGTACAGGAGATTACCGACGAAGGCGTTATCATCAAACAGCACGGCAACAACCAAGAGGCAGTCACGGAAGTGACCGAGGAGATGCGCGAGGAACTCGACCCCGACGCGCGCGTCGCCGTGAATAACTCCCTCTCTATCGTGAAGACGCTGGACGACGAAACCGACGTTCGCGCTCGCGTGATGCAAGTCACGAAGAGCCCCGAAGTGACCTACGAGGACATCGGCGGACTTGAAGAGCAGATGAACGAGGTCCGCGAGACGGTCGAACTGCCGCTCGAAAATCCCGACATGTTCCAAAAGGTCGGTATCGAGCCGCCGAGCGGCGTCCTCCTCTACGGCCCGCCGGGAACCGGGAAGACGATGCTGGCGAAGGCTGTCGCCAACCAGACCGACGCCACGTTCATCAAGATGGCTGGGTCCGAACTCGTCCACAAGTTCATCGGCGAGGGCGCGAAACTCGTCCGCGACCTCTTCGAAGTCGCCCGACAGCACGAACCCGCCGTGCTGTTCATCGACGAAATCGACGCCATCGCGTCGAAGCGTACCGACTCGAAGACGTCCGGTGACGCCGAGGTCCAGCGCACGATGATGCAGTTGCTCTCTGAGATGGACGGCTTCGAGGACCGCGGCGAAATCCGCATCATCGCGGCGACCAACCGCTTCGATATGCTCGACCGCGCCATCCTTCGCCCGGGCCGCTTCGACCGCCTCATCGAAGTCCCGAACCCCGGCGAGGAAGGCCGCGAACAGATTTTCCGCATCCACACCCGCGACATGAACATCGCGGACGACGTGGACTACGAACAACTCGCCGTCGAGACGGGCGACGCAAGCGGTGCCGATATCAAGGCCATCTGTACCGAGGCCGGGATGTTCGCCATCCGCGACGACCGCACCGAAATCAGGATGCAGGACTTCGTTGACGCCCGGGAGAAGATAGAGCAAGAAGAAGAAGAGAACGACGAAGTGTCCAAGACGTTCGCCTGAGTCGGTCAGCCTCCTCCGGTCTCCGGACTCAAAGCTTCCTGTAACACAGTTGCGGTTCGGTTTTTCTCATTTCGTTTTCGTCGCGCTCGTCAGCTCCGGAGTCACAACGCTCGTCGAGGAACCCCAATTTACACCAGCGCCGTAAAAAGTGCGTAGGGAACGCCGAACAGCAGTATCGTCATCGACACGAGAATGAGCAGGTACGAGCCGACCGTGCTCGCCGCGGTCATCCATGCGGGGTGTTCGAAATCGGCGGGAAGGTTCATACCGAACGTTTCGTCTCCCCCGTCTAAACGCTACCGGAGTGGTCAGCGGAGGATGTCGCCGATTCGGCGGGCCTGCCCGCCTATCGCGGGGTCCTTCTCCACGATACGGAGGACTTGGTGGTCGGTCACGTCGTAGTAGGATTTCCCCGTCGCCTCCTCGATGAGGTCCTTGGAAAGACGAAATTCGGTTCCTTCGTAGACGACATCGACACCTTCGTCATCGAACGAGAGCGTGGTCATACCACGGCGTTCGCCACGGTCAGGTAAAAAAGCTACAGAACGCGGCCAGGAAGACGAAGCGCGGAGAGCGGAAATCGGTGGAGCGGAATCGTCGGCACTCGTTCGTCGGACGATTACTCCACGGTTTCACTCGACATCTCCGTCGCGGGAACGCCCGCGACGGTCGCGCCCGGCGGCACGTCCCGCGTCACCAGCGAATTGGCCGCGACCTGTGCGTTCGCACCGATTTCGACGCCGGGGAGGATAATCGCGCCAGCACCGATCATGGCGCGCTCGCCGATGACGACCTCGCCGGTTCGGTACTCGTCCTGCAGAAACTCGTGGCAGAGGATGGTCGCGTCGTAGCCGATGATGGCGTGGTCCTCGACGGTGATGAGGTCGGGCCAGAACACGTCGGGCGTCGATTCCAGTCCCCACGACACCCCGCGGCCGACCGTGACGCCGATTTTTCGGAGGAGCCAGCTCTTCAACCGAAGGCTCGGATTGATCCGAACGAGCCAGATGACGAGGTAGTGTATCGCAACCCGAAGCGGACTCCGGGCGTTCGTCCAGTACTGCAAGGAGTTCAGGCCACCGGGCGTCGTGTGGTGCGCGATTCGCTCGTGGCGCCGGGTCGTGTCGTCGCTCACGACATCGACTTGCTTTCGAATTAGCTTGAACCTACCTTTCTCTCGGTCTACGGAGCACCGAATACCATTCCACGGCAGCCACTAGCAGTCTATCAGTTCGAAGAACGGTTCGAGGTCGGTGACGGCGGCGGTCGGTGTTACCGTACCGTCGTCGCGGTCGAATTCGACGATTCCCATCCCTTCCAGACGGGGGAGGTGGGAATGAAGAAGGCCGGTTTTGATACGGTCGACCTGACGGTCGGTTTTCGAACTCGTCTTGTTGGCGAGTTCGGAGACGGTCGTCGCACCGTCGCAGTTCAAGAGGACGTCGAGGACATACCGACGCTGACGATGCCCCAGTGCCTCGAATATTTCGTCCGTGTTCAGCTCTCGTTTCATACAATATCTGTCCGTATGTAACGGCTTGAGTATGGGCCGATTGACGGTCCCGTAGTGTGGTCGTTACGATCAGTTACGCAGTGCCTGTACGTGGTCGATCCGTCGCTGTACGAGTTCCTCGGTCCCGATGTCGTGGCGCATGTGCAGTCCCTCTTCGCCAGCGACCGACAGGGCGTCCTCGGCGATTGTTTCGGCGTCCGCGATTGACTCGCCGCGGCCGACGACGGCGAACGAGCGCGACGTGGTGGTGTAAATTCCGTCGTCCCGTTCGTCGACGCTGGCGTAAAACAGGATGGCCTCGCCCGCGTTCTCCTCGCTTATTTTCACCTTCGCTCCCGCTTCAGGGTCGGTCGGATACCCGTCAGGCACCGCGTACTTACAGACGGTCGCCTCCGGCGCGAAGGAAAGTTTCGGCAAGTCGTCGCCCTCGCGTGCCGCGACGAGCACGTCGAGGAAGTCCGTCGTCAGAACCGGCAGGGTGTTCATCGCCTCGGGGTCGCCGAATCGGGCGTTGAACTCGATGACGTTCACGCCATCGGCCGTGAGCATAAACTGTCCGTAGAGGACACCGCGGTAGTCGTCCAACGCCGCGACGGTCTCCTTCAGCACTTCGACGGCCTCGTGGTAGTCCTCTTCCGTCATGAACGGGAGTTCGAGCCCCGCGTCGCTGTAGCTCCCCATGCCCCCCGTGTTGGGACCCTCGTCGCCCTCGTAGGCGCGCTTGTGGTCCTGAATCGCGGGTGTGACGCGCAACTGACCGTTCGCCACGAGCGCCTGCACGGTGAACTCCTCGCCGACGAGTCGCTCTTCGAGCACCACGCGGTCGTAGTCGCTGTCGCGGAGGTACGCCTTCGCCACCTCGTCTGTCACTTGGTCGCCGATGACTTTGACACCCTTGCCGCCCGTCAACCCGGCGGGTTTGACCGCGAGGTCGCCGTCGTACTCGTCGATGAATTCACAGGCCGCCTCCATGTCGTCGAACGTCTCGAAGTCGGGGCAGCCAGGGATGTCGTGTTCCTTCATGAACCGACGCTGGAACGCCTTGTCCGTCTCGATGCGCGCCTCGTCGGCGTGGGGACCGAACGCGTAGATTCCGGCCTCGTCCAACGCGTCCGCGACACCCGCGGCGAGCGGTCCCTCGGGCCGACGACGGCGAGCGTCGCGCCGACCTCCTCGGCGTAGGCGACGACGGCCGTCGTGTTCGTCGTCTCCAGCGTCTCGAAGCCGTCCGCGAGACGGGCGATTCCGGGATTCCGGTTGCCTGCACAGGCGTAGAGGTCGGTGTCGCTGTCGGCCAACGCTCGGGCGATGGCGTGTTCGCGGCCGCCGCCACCCACCAGCAGTACGGTCTCACTCATGTGGGCACGATGTGCGCACAGCGGTGTAAACGTTGTCGTTTGACAGTGGTAAAGTATACATGTTCGTGTTCATTCCGGGCCGAATCGGTCGGTCAGCATCGTGCGGAGCGACACCGCGACGTCCTCGAAGTCCGCGATGTGCAGGCTGTCGCTCGTCAGTAGCACGCCGTGGTCGCCCACGATGACGCGACTGACGAAGCCGTCCGAGAAGGCGCGGATGGTGAGTTCATACTCGCCGATGGCCGGTTCGAACCCCTCGTCCGCGAGCCGTCTGTACGTCTCGTGGGTGTCGAAGCCGAGTCGTTCGTTCTCCACGAAGACGCTCTTTCGTTCCTTCGCCAGCTCGCGGTCCCCGCCGTACAGGTCGGTTCGGAGATACAGCAGGTCAAATCCGTCCGGCGTGAAGTGAATGGCGCTCCGGAGAGTGTCTCCGATTCCCGTCCGACAGGTCGTTGCTATCTCTTCCGCGAACTCCTCGTCGATGCCTGTTTCGGACATGTCATCACAGTACGCCAGCGACGCACATGAGTTGTTGGATTTCCTAAGAAATTGACCACTTCGGAATTTCGGATGCGCGGTCGGTTACGATGAGTGGTGGGAAACCACGACATCGAAGTTGTGAACCGCCGATGACCGCCGTGGTCACCCACGATGACGCGACTGACGAGGCCGCATAGCGAAACGATCTTCTCGAAAATCGACAGCAATGATCACACTGAATCGTACCGATTGGTACTGTAGCCTCACAGAGAATACTGTAATTCCATGAAATATACTGAAAGCTACTAAGAAATCACAAAATATACTATCTTTTACTATCACATCGGAAACCGGCTCGTATCGAATGAATCCCCATCTTTACCTCTCCCAAACCACTGCTAGATAGATATGACCGCGCCCACCGAGCGAAATCGACTCGACGAGGAGGAGAGTCCATATCTCCGCCAGCACGCCGACAATCCGGTGCATTGGCAACCGTGGGACGACGCCGCGCTCGAAGCCGCGAAGGAGCGGAACGTACCCATCTTCCTCTCCATCGGCTACTCGGCCTGCCACTGGTGTCACGTGATGGAAGAAGAGAGTTTCGAGGACGAGGACGTCGCGGAACTACTGAACGAGCACTTCGTCCCGATAAAGGTGGACCGGGAGGAACGCCCGGACATCGACGCAATCTACATGAGTATCTGCCAGCAGGTCACCGGCGGCGGCGGGTGGCCGCTGTCGGCGTGGCTGACGCCGGACGGGAAACCGTTCTACGTCGGGACGTACTTCCCGAAGCGCTCCCAGCAGGGGCGGCCGGGGTTCATCGACCTCCTCGAAAACGTCAAAAACACGTGGCAGGAGAACCCGGAGGAGATGAAAAACCGGGGCGAACAGTGGACGGACGCCATCGAGGGCGAACTGGAATCCACGCCCGAGGCGGACGACGCCCCCGGCCCGGAACTGCTCGGAAGCGCGGCCGAACAGACCGTCCGCACCGCCGACCGCGAGTACGGCGGCTTCGGGCGCGGCGGACCGAAGTTCCCACAACCGGCGCGACTCCACCTGCTCCTCCGAGCGTACGACAGGACCGGCGCGACCCAGTACCGCGATGTGGCGGTCGAGGCGCTCGATGCGATGGCCGACGGCGGCATGTACGACCACATCGGCGGGGGATTCCACCGCTACGCGACCGACCGGAAGTGGACAGTGCCGCACTTCGAGAAGATGCTGTACGACAACGCGGAACTGCCGCGCGCGTACCTCGCGGGTACCAACTCACGGGTGACGAGCGATACGCCGAACTCGTCCACGAGACGTTCGCGTTCCTCGAACGCGAGATGCGCCACCCGGAGGGCGGCTTTTACAGCACGCTCGACGCCCGGAGCGAGGACGAAACGGGCAACTACGAGGAAGGACCGTTCTACGTCTGGACGCCGAGCGACGTGTACGAAGCGGTGGAAGACGAACGCGACGACGACATCGACACCGAAACGAAGGCGGATATCGTCTGTGAACGGTACGGCGTCACGCAATCGGGCAACTTCGAGGGAAAGACTGTGTTGACCCTGACCACGGACGTTCCGGACCTCGCGGAGAAGTACGACGTGTCCGAGGACGAGGTTCGGGACGTACTCGCTGACGCCCGCCACTCGATGTTCGAAGCGCGCGAGGAGCGCGACGATATCCGCCTTCGTTTCGGTGTCGATGTCGTCGTCGCGTTCGTCTTCCACCGCTTCGTACACGTCGCTCGGCGTCCAGACGTAGAACGGTCCTTCCTCGTAGTTGCCCGTTTCGTCCTCGCTCCGGGCGTCGAGCGTGCTGTAAAAGCCGCCCTCCGGGTGGCCGCATCTCGCGTTCGAGGAACGCGAACGTCTCGTGGACGAGTTCGGCGTATCGCTCGTCACCCGTGAGTTGGTACCCCGCGAGGTACGCGCGCGGCAGTTCCGCGTTGTCGTACAGCATCTTCTCGAAGTGCGGCACTGTCCACTTCCGGTCGGTCGCGTAGCGGTGGAATCCCCCGCCGATGTGGTCGTACATGCCGCCGTCGGCCATCGCATCGAGCGCCTCGACCGCCACATCGCGGTAACTGGGTCGCGCCGGTCCTGTCGTACGCTCGGAGGAGCAGGTGGAGTCGCGCCGGTTGTGGGAACTTCGGTCCGCCGCGCCCGAAGCCGCCGTACTCGCGGTCGGCGGTGCGGACGGTCTGTTTCGGCCGCGCTTCCGAGCAGTTCCGGGCCGGGGGCGTCGTCCGCCTCGGGCGTGGATTCCAGTTCGCCCTCGATGGCGTCCGTCCACTGTTCGCCCCGGTTTTTCATCTCCTCCGGGTTCTCCTGCCACGTGTTTTTGACGTTTTCGAGGAGGTCGATGAACCCCGGCCGCCCCTGCTGGGAGCGCTTCGGGAAGTACGTCCCGACGTAGAACGGTTTCCCGTCCGGCGTCAGCCACGCCGACAGCGGCCACCCGCCGCCGCCGGTGACCTGCTGGCAGATACTCATGTAGATTGCGTCGATGTCCGGGCGTTCCTCCCGGTCCACCTTTATCGGGACGAAGTGCTCGTTCAGTAGTTCCGCGACGTCCTCGTCCTCGAAACTCTCTTCTTCCATCACGTGACACCAGTGGCAGGCCGAGTAGCCGATGGAGAGGAAGATGGGTACGTTCCGCTCCTTCGCGGCTTCGAGCGCGGCGTCGTCCCACGGTTGCCAATGCACCGGATTGTCGGCGTGCTGGCGGAGATATGGACTCTCCTCCTCGTCGAGTCGATTTCGCTCGGTGGGCGCGGTCATATCTATCTAGCAGTGGTTTGGGAGAGGTAAAGATGGGGATTCATTCGATACGAGCCGGTTTCCGATGTGATAGTAAAAGATAGTATATTTTGTGATTTCTTAGTAGCTTTCAGTATATTTCATGGAATTACAGTATTCTCTGTGAGGCTACAGTACCAATCGGTACGATTCAGTGTGATCATTGCTGTCGATTTTCGAGAAGATCGTTTCGCTATGCGGCCTCGTCAGTCGCGTCATCGTGGGTGACCACGGCGGTCATCGGCGGTTCACAACTTCGATGTCGTGGTTTCCCACCACTCATCGTAACCGACCGCGCATCCGAAATTCCGAAGT
>NZ_MEIH01000340.1:0-4400 GCF_001723155.1 Haladaptatus sp. W1 | reverse complement strand
CGCCGCCAATTTCCTTTAGATGAGGGATAAACGCCTGCGAGGTGAGGTACGTTCCCCGAATATTGACCTCGGTTAGCAAATCGAACCGATTCGCGGGGAGGTCCGCAACGTTGCTCAACTGAATGGCGCTGGCGTTGTTTATGACAATATCCACCTCGCCGAAGGCTTCGATAGCCTCTGTGGCTGCATTCTGGACGTTCTCTGCGTCGCGGAGGTTCAACTGGATCGCGTGGGCATTCACCCCTCGCTCTTCACACTCTTCGGCAGTTTTGTGAATCGTTCCTTCAAGATCACCATCCTCTTTGACGGTTTTTCCCGTTGAGACAATGTTACAGCCTGCATCTGCGAGCGTGAGTGCGATTTGCTTGCCGATACCCCTCGTCGTTCCCGTGATAAACGCAGTTCGTCCGGTCAGGTTTGGCTCGACTGGCATGTTTAATGCTTAATCTTATTCCACCTAAGCAGTATGGAGGTCACAAAAATTGGATCCAGAGCGATGGATAGAGACGACCTTCTCGATCAACTGACCGAGGACATCCTCGCCTACGTCATGCACGGGGCGTTCCTAGAGCGTGAGTTCGCGAGTGCGATTAAACCCGATGCGCTTGATGAGCGCATCACCGAGTACGAACTCCTGTGGATCTCCCCTTCACCCTCTCACCAGACGTCATCGAATTCGTCGAGCAACTCCCTCAACGCGTTCGCAACTTGCAGACTGACACCGAGTCCATCACCCGAACGAGACGGGGGACGATCGATGGAAAGATCAACTGGAGTGCCACCATCAAACCCGCAGTGAAAGACCAGCTCGAAGGACACAATGTGGCGAGTGTCTTCTACGATGCACTCGATGAAGAAGTCGCCTCAATCCTCGACAACGCTTCCCGACGAGCCGAAGAAAACGATCGCAAAACCGTCCAAGCGCGCGATTTGTAGCGATTCATCGCCTCTTTTGACCAATCCTGTTTTGTGCTCGTTGCTACGCACAGACCTCATGTTCTCGAGTGATGAACAACCCGTTCAATCGGCCATGAGGTCAAAGCTCCTGCACGTCTATTAGCGGAGGGTATGGCTGCCATTTACCCAATCCTCTCACTGTTGCTCACGTTCGCACTTGCCCTCCTGATCATTCGAATCGGTTCAATTGCCCTTCGGATGACCGGCGTTTCACACGATTGCAAGGAGGAAGCCCACGGCTTCAGCCGTGGGAGGAATCGACAGTATTGACTCCTCTCGATATGAGTTCTTGCAGAGGTACTCGCTGAATCTACTGCTCCAAGCTACCGATGATCGGCGATTTGCCAGTGACCGATACGCGCTCTATATTCCGCACGGCCACTAAACCTATCACTGATTTATCATTTAAACAATGTTATCGTTATTCATATGTAATAGAATATTAAAAGCAATTTTTAGTATCCAGTAACGAAACTTCTTTGATATAATTCAAGTGTAGGTGAGCCGCTAACGGACGGCCGATACGGCTAATTTCGTCGGGATTGTTCAGCATCTGTGACCACTGAGCCAGCCTCCCAGGTTCAACAGCGATCAGCGCTTACTAGTCTTGACTACGTTGGGATTGTTCTCGTGGTTCTCACCGGTGTGATTCATATTTATGAAGGTATTGAAGATCTTGATGAGGGAATCATCGGAATCCTATTTTTATTGGCGGGCTTAGGATTTTTTGGTGCGCTTGTGCTGCTCTATCTCGGTGTAAATCAACCACTGCTGTACGGTGTCGGGATCATTTACACCGGCATCCAGTTCGTCGCGTACTTCATCCTTCGGTGGCCGAGTATCTATGATCCACTTGGTCTCTTTGACAAAGCAATCCAAGCGGTGCTGATTCTCGTACTCGCGATACTTTACGTCCGAAAACGGCCATAATCCACTGCTCTACGAATCCAGCGAAGTCAAATCTGCGCAGGGCTTCACACGATTGCAAGGAGGAAGCCCACGGCTTCAGCCGTGGGAGGAATCGACTCGGTCCAACCGGAGCTATAACCACTAGCGACCGCATCAAGCGCTCAACAACCGAACGCCTGTCGAGGAGATGCTAAACTAGACAGTGCCGACTCAAGTCTTCTGTAAAAATGTACTGCTGAGGATTTCAAGAAACAATGATCCGAGAGGAACTGTATCAAACCGCGCGAGTCACATTGCATCCGCAGCCACGGTCGAAGAGTCGAGGGTGTTTGATACTGGTTTATCGGAGATTTCAGCTGCTATATTAGTAGGTATGCGTTCGCTATGTTCATATCATTTTACAGCCCTGGTGTCACACCATGTCCAGGACCCGCTATTTCATGGATTGGGCCATCACTTGTTGGGATGATGTCCTCTGCTAGGAGGCGATTTCCATCAAGATCGACATAGGAGAAAGCGTCAGTACCTGCGACAATATGTGCACTTGTATGGATCCCGATAGCACTTTCGAGCATACAACCGATCATGAGGTCTGTATCTGCACCTTGAGCGATTGCAATAATATCTGCAGTCGCAAGTGGACCTGACTTCCCTAGTTTCACATTAATGATGTCTGCGGCATCTTCAGTAACGACTCGGATTGCATCTTCTGGCGTGAAGACAGTCTCGTCAGCAGCGATGGGAACATCGACACGGCGGCGGGTATCGGCAAGTCCAGTGACATCGGTCGCAGGAACTGGTTGTTCTATTAACTCAAGGTGAACACCGCGGTCAGCGACACGATCCGCGAACCAGGCGGTCTCTTTGGGCGTCCATCCCTGATTGGCGTCTATTTTGAGTGCAGCGTCCGGAACGGCATCGTGGATGGCTGAGACGCGTTCGACGTCTTCACTCACGTCATTTCCGGTCTTTATTTTGAGGTGTTCATAGCCAGAATTGGCCGCACTAGTGGCTCGCTTGGTTGCTTCGCTTTGGGGGAGAAGAGGAATTGTCATGTCGGTTTCAACCGGTCTTGGTGTGCTGCCGAATAGTTCCGAGAGAGGTATTTCATGTTCCCGGCAGTACGCGTCGAGAATGGCCGTTTCGACGGCAAACGTCGCTGAAGGCGTTTTAGGGAACGTTTGACGAACAGCTTGAATGATCGGCCGGTAGTTACTCGTTAGACAACCTTCGACAATGCTGGCCATCGCCTGTGCCGCCTCGATGGCGATTGCCTGTGTCTCACCAGTGACAGGCGGTAATGGCGAACCATCTCCATACCCTGTGGTGCCGTCGGCAGTCTCGACAGTGACGAGTACGTTCGAAGCCTCGTGTTGCGTTCCGAGCGATATTTCGAATGGCTCAGCGAGTGGCAAATCGAGCGGCTCTACCGACATTGCTACGATTTCACTCATACTCCCACCTCAAGTGTATTCTCGATGGCGTCGAAGAGTTTGGTTGCTCCCGACTCATCGTAGACGTTCGCGGTGACCAGACCGTGGCGCTGTTGTTCGACCTCGGAATCACCCCACGTAGAGATGCCAGCGACGAATGCGTCCGATAGCTCTTCGATGAGCATTTTTTCCTTCTCAACCCCATCGACTGCAAAGCGTTCGAAGTGGGCCCGCTTTGTTCGATCGGGATCATGGGCGAGAACGACGGCATCCGGCCACGATCCATGAAGGACACCCAGTGTCACACTTGAGTATGCGCGATGGGTGAGAGACGCCTGTCCCTCTACGAAGACGATATCGTGATCTTGGGCGACTGCCTTCACCATATCTTCTACAATCCCGGCGGTGAAGTCGGCAGGAACTCTATCGACGACGATACCTTCGTGTGCACCCACCATGATTCCGGTTTGGCCGGTGGCGACCCACCCAGCGTTCCATCCCGCTTTGCAGGCAGCTCTGTAGAGCTCGACCGTTGTGGTCCGCTTGCCGACTGCACAGTCCGTCCCAAGTGTAAGCACTACTAGGGCGTCGATATTGTCCACGGATCCATCACCGACGCGTAGTTTATTGGTTGCAGGTGGTTTACGAACATCGAAAATGCGGACGTCGTGTTGATCGGCCAACGAAGACCAGTATTCATCCTCCCCAAGAAAAACGTGAAGGCCAGAAACAACATCACACCCTCTACGGATAGCGTTCTCGATCTCTTCGACCCAAGCATCGGGTAGCTCACCGCCAGCAGGGGCGACACCAATAACCAGCACCTCTGCCTCCGGTGCGATATCGAGTGCGTCCTCGACGAATTCGACGACGGGCACGTCGGGTGCATCGGCCTTTCCTAAGATGTCTGTGGGACTCTGTCCGGCAGTTTCACAGTCCACGATGGCTCTGGTATCAAACACTTCGCTGTGCATTACGACCCCATTGGCGGTTTTCCACCTGTCTTACCGAACTCGCCATCCGCGAGGACGATTGTCGGAACGAAAACGTCAAACGATTCTCGCAAGTTCATGTTCTATCCTTACTCCGTAACTGTCACCC
>NZ_MEIH01000339.1:0-33798 GCF_001723155.1 Haladaptatus sp. W1 | reverse complement strand
CAGTATTCATCCTCCCCAAGAAAAACGTGAAGGCCAGAAACAACATCACACCCTCTACGGATAGCGTTCTCGATCTCTTCGACCCAAGCATCGGGTAGCTCACCGCCAGCAGGGGCGACACCAATAACCAGCACCTCTGCCTCCGGTGCGATATCGAGTGCGTCCTCGACGAATTCGACGACGGGCACGTCGGGTGCATCGGCCTTTCCTAAGATGTCTGTGGGACTCTGTCCGGCAGTTTCACAGTCCACGATGGCTCTGGTATCAAACACTTCGCTGTGCATTACGACCCCATTGGCGGTTTTCCCACCTGTCTTACCGAACTCGCCATCCGCGAGGACGATTGTCGGAACGAAAACGTCAAACGATTCTCGCAAGTTCATGTTCTATCCCTTACTCCGTAACTGTCACCCAAAACAGCACCACCTCCAATAATGGGGAAGGAACGTGCACCGTTGCTACCCTTTGAATTCGTCGGATACTTCTCCACTAAATCGAATGCTAATCGATGCGATACTGTTCAGTGACATCCTCGTTCAATGATACACCTAACCCGGAAGCGTCGGGGACACTGAACGTATTCCCACTTGGTGTCCACTGTTATCGCTCTTCGATTAGCGAATCAACGGCGTGAACGTTCAGAATACCAGTTGGATACCCGACTGTGGGTGAAGTGGCGGCGAAGTGGGCGTTGGCCGCGGCACCAACACCGAGTTCGAGCATGCTCCCCATAAAACAGGGGAGTCCGTGGGCATCGGCAACGGCCGTGACGTCGTAAGCTCAGACAAGTCCGCCCGTCTTCGCGAGTTTGATGTTGACGATGTCGCGGGCGTCGTGACGGGCGAGGCGTAACCACATCAGCTGGCAGGACTCGTCAGCTAGAATGGGAACGTCAGTCGCCTCGTGTACCCGTTTCAAGCCAGTAACATCGCTGTGCGGAACCGGCTGCTTGACCAGTGTCAGTCCATCGGCAACCTCATTGAGTGTGCGAACTCGGGTCACGGCGTCCGCGACGGACCACCCCTGATTCGCGTCGACCGAATTTTCGCATCAGGGACCGTCTCCACGATTAGGGCGACAGTGTTCCGTTCGATTTCGAAGTCTGGCCCACCGACTTTGATTTTGAATGATGTATATCCCGCCTCACACGCTTTACGCGCTTCTTTGCGCACTTCTCCGGGAGATTTGATTCCCACCGAGTAGTGAAGGTCGATCGTTGGATCGTTATCAGGCGCACCCCCCGATAGTTCGTACACGGGCAAATCGAGCGTCTTTCCTAGGGCGTCATGCAACGCAACATCGATTCCGTAAAGAGGGAAGGGTTCACGCGAGAGTTCTCATTCGACGCGTTGGACAAGGCGTGGTATTCGATGAATTGGCTCACCTTCGACAACCGGAGCAATAATTTCGCTGATCAAATTAACTATGCACTGTGCGTTAAACCATGAGAACACGTCGACGACGGTGCTATTTCGCCGAATCCGACGACTCCCGCGTCGGTTTTATTTTGACAAAGACGTGGTCGTACGCTCCTTGCCCGCCAGTCGTAACCGAGAGGTTCGTTTCATATGCAGTAGCTGCTGGAACGGAGACGGGACTCGTTTCGACGGCCGTAACATAGGTCGTCACTGTCGAATTACCTCCCCAGGTCGCGCACCGGTGTGTTCGCCGTCTCTGACGACAAATTCCCCATTGACGACGACGTATTCGATGCCAGCGGGGTAGACGGCCGGATCGAGGAAGTCACCTGGTTGATGAATCGCTTCGGGGTCGAAAATAGCGAGATCGGCACGAGCCCCCCGCTTGAGAATTCCTCTGTTGTCGATACCTAATCTGGCAGCAGGCATCCCGGTCATCTTGTGGATGGCTTTCTCTAATGAGATGACTTCCTTCTCTCTAACGTACTTTCCGAGCACGTGCGGGAACGTGCCATAATTACGGGGGTGGGGAACGCCTTCGCCCAAGGAGCCACAGGGGCAAAGTGAGGAACCGTCACTGCCGACCATCGTGAGGTCGTGACGCATCACGTATTCGACGTCGTCTTCATCCATCCCAAAGTTGACGTGCATCGCTCGATTTTTGTCTTCCAGAACGATATCGAGTAATATCTCAGCAGGAGATCGGTTGTCGTCATCGTGGTCAGCGATATCGGCAATTGTCTTTCCCTGGTACTCCCGTAGATCAGGATTCTGAACGTTCGTCACGAGGATGCCGTCCCAGTCACTCGTTCGATCCGTGGTTAACTCCTCTCGAATTCGAGAACGCTCTTCCCTGTCGAGAAGACGCTGGATGAGTGCATCGTCACCACCATCGTGTGCCCAATTGGGTAAGAGCGCACCGAGACTGGTCGACGATGCGATATACGGATACTGATCGCATTGGACTTCGATACCGTCGCGTTCGCGCGCGAATTCCATCCGGCGAAGCGTATACCGAACCTTTCCCCAATTTTTGGGCCCGATCGCCTTATGATGCGAAACCTGGACTGGGATACCCGCACGGCGACCGATCTCCAGGGTCTCCTCGACGCTTTCAATGAGGTTGTCGCTCTCTGAACGCATGTGGGTCGCATAGATCCCACCATACTCTGCGGCCACTTCAGCGAGTGCGACGACTTCGTCGGTTTCGGCGTAGCATCCCGGTGGGTAGAACAACCCGGTCGATAGTCCAACGGCACCGTTCTCCATGGCCTCTGCTACGAGGGTCTGCATCTCGTTGAGTTCATTCGTCGTCGGTGCACGATCTTCGTATCCAATTATGGCGGCACGAACGTTGCCGTGACCGACGAGTGAACCGACGGAGAGCGAGAGGCCATCACGTTCGAGGAAGTCAAAGTAATCAGCCATGGACTCCCACTCACTCGTATCGACCTCTTCACCGAGTCCGTTACTCGCAAACCAGTCGTCGATTGCCTGGTCGGACGAGCCATAGCGTGGGGCGGCGCTTGTCCCACAGTTTCCGATAATTTCGAGCGTAACTCCCTGTCTGACCTTGCTGTGAGCATCACGGTTGGCCGGCAGCGTGAAGTCGGAGTGGGTATGGATATCTATGAACCCTGGTGCAATGACGTTCCCATCTACGTTGACCACGGTTTCTGCATCGTCGTCAACCCGACCAATTGCCTTAAGCTGCCCATCATTCACTGCAACCTCGCCACGGTACCACGGTGATCCGGTGCCGTCAATAATTCGTGCATTTTCGAAAACTACGTCGTAGCTCATCGGTTGCTAATTGGTAACGTGTTCCTAAAGTATGCCACCGCACAAGAACGGGGGTCGTTCCTCCTAGCTACATTCAAAGAGATAGCTTTCGACGACCGCAAAGCAAGGAAATTTTCACTCCAATTTTCCTCATATAACTCGGCAGCAGTTCAACTTTTGACACTCGTTTCTGTCGTTGCTGAACGAACTCGGTTCCTGCCACGGTTGCTGATCCTGCACTCAGGGGACGAACCCGACGTACATCGCCACCAGCGAGTACGCAAGTGTCACGACAATGAATGCTGTCTCGTTGACCGGAAAGAGTAGATAGACGGTTACAAAGAGGAGATAGGGTAATGCGATCAGTACGGCTTCGATCGTGTACCACTGACGGTGGCTGACACCAAGTCGTTCTCGGATCTGATCACGTAGAAGGGATTTACGCATCGTCGGCGGCGGACCCCAGTCGTTCTTCCCTTCCGAAACAGTCTGTGAGTCACCAATTTCTTCTGAGTGGTTTTTTGTATCGTCTGAACCGAGCAAGGTCCATCCTTCGTACTCAGTATGACGCTCTTCACCACCATCTTGCATCAGACAGTCACCTCACTTTTGTCGATAGACCGCTCGAATCGATGGTAATTGGACATTCTTGTGGCAACACGGAGTCGCATCTTTAATGTGTTGTCGCCGATAGGATTTTCGACTTTCTGACTAACTGGGATAGCTCTGTTAGGTTGATTCTCCTTCGAGAACACGCGAGGTTCGACCAGTAATGCGGACAGCCGTCGTTTCCACATTACGCGTCCCTCACTTCTGATGGTAAATCATTGCGATCAATAAGCGCGTACTCACAGCGCTCACATCGTCGTTCCCCGACTAGCGAGCGACCGCCACAACAGGTGACATCTGGCCCGTCAGGCTCACTAAACGTCTTCTCACAGGACGGGCAGTTAGGAACTCCACACCGGAGCAATGCGAGCATCGTACGTCGTTCTCGGCTCGCAAGATCCTCCCATTCGGGAAGATTCTTGGAGAGATACTCTGCATTTGCAGTGTCAACTGCTGCTATCGGTCGGGCCTCCCATCGTCGTATACTCATCTCATCAGCATCATAGACAAACCAGTTTTCGCCACCTCCCAGCGACCGACGAACCGACGTTTCGACGGCACTTGGAAAAGCGTCGACTGCCGCCGCTTCTAGCATCTCCAAGTCGGCAACCAGAGTCTGTGCTCGTTCATTCACGCGGTGAGATGTCTGCGTACTGAGAGAGAGATCGTCGTTGAGCACTCCGGACGAAACCAGCATCGTACTGGCCGGGTGTTTTGTTGTGGACTCTACTTTTCCAAGCCTGGAAAGGACTGGCTCAGGAAGTTTGCGAGTCAGTCGAGGCGTTCCTGGAATCAAATATCCTTGAAATTCGACTGCGACCACCCCCATGATAGCGGCGATGCCGGCGATGACGGGATGGCTGATCTTCGCAATGACACCGACACCGAGGACGATTAGTCCAAGATTTACGATTGTACACGGCCAGCACCGATTCCGCCCCGTGTGTGCTGGATTCCGGTATTGCATACCCACCTACTCGGGTATTCGGGACCGTAAAGCCTCCACCGACTATGCTGGGGGGTGGGTTCAAGCCACTTCGGCCGTTCCCGTCACCACATGGGGATGCAGGACGTGCTCGATGCTGCAGAGACGGTCGGTAATTGCGACGAAGAGCGCCGTGAGACGTTCCAGGCTGAATTCAATGCGTACGAGAACGGTAATCTCGAGTCTTTCGACGAGACGCGTAACGTTATCGAACGCGAACGCGACGCTCTGAACGAACTGGGGTGCGCACTTGAGGCAGAGGAAGATAATATCGATGAGTTGGTCAATTACGCTGAGTTTCTATCTGTCGATCAAGCGGTTCATCACCGGGATGAGGTGGTTGAGAAACTCGAAGCACACAATACTCACTTGTGGACGTTTCATGAGGAGATGTCAGAAGCGTTGAACACTGTGGAGTCCAATCTCACTGTGCTGGTCAATGATGGTTCTGACGCTATCGAAGCCGACCCACAACCTCATTTTGGCGGGGCACGTCAGGCCTTAGAACGACATAATGAGGTCGTTGAGGGACTAGGAAAGAATTTGACGATACTCAATGCCTATCTGATATAGTCTCGAAAAAATATTCTCTCTTTCTTGACTTTCGTCGGACTTATTTTGCCACACAATCAGCTCTCCGCTTTTCAGTATTCTCGAAATAGGTGGTGTAGTTTGGCAGGAAGATAGTGGTACTTTCTTTTGGCAGGATAGTAGTGGCCCTTCATATTAGGTGGTGTGTATAAGCCCAAACTCGGGAAATATGTTTGCATATGTCTAGCACACGGCGAAACTTCATGAAAAAGATGGGTGCTGCCGGTACAGCAGTCGGAAGCGTTAGCCTCGCCGGCTGTAGTAGCAATAATAACGGCGGAAACGACGGTCCCTCGAATAAGAAGGTGGTCAAAGACCTCTCGAAGGATCGAAAAATCGGGAAGAAGGTGCACTTGAGCAATACCGAGAAATATTGGGCTGAACGGTACCAAGCAAATGTCTTAGTCGACAAATGGTTCCGGGAGAAGCTTGGTGTTCCAATTCAAACGAAACCAGTCGAAATCACCGTCCTCACTTCACGAGAGGACAATGGCAAATTCGACCTCACTACCTACAACTGGTGTGCAGACAACGGCGACCCTGATGGTATCATCGTTAACCGATTTTATAAAGACGGCTCGGAGAACGACTACGGGTTCAATAATGAAAAGTACAATGAATTAGCGATGAAACAGCGTAAGGAAACTGATTCGAAGAAACGACAAGAACTCGTTCACGAGTGCCAGAAAATACTCGGTGAGCAACGCCCTGAAAATCAGTTCCTTTACAACGTCTACCCGTACACATTCAATAACCAGCGGATAAAGGAAGATTCAACCGTCATTACCGTTACCGGACTTCGAAATATTTGGAACTACACTCAGATGGAGCCCAAAAACGATCAGGGCAAAACCATCGTTACGAACAATTGGGATCCATCTGATCAACTGAACCCGCTCCACATAAACGGCATCGGACCAAGTCGGAATTGGACTCCGATACGATTTATGCACGATTTTCTTATTCGACCCGATGAGAATCAGAAGCCGAAGCCGTGGGCGGCGAAAGATTACGACTGGAAGAACGATACGACACTTGATGTCAATCTCAAGCAAGGAATGGCCTTCCATGACGGCGAATCGGTCACGGCTGACGATGTTGTGTATACGTTCAATCTCATCCTCGACACAGAGCCGCCGGCGTATACGAACAACGTCGTTGATGTTGTCAAGAGTGTCGAAAAAACTGGCAACCTTTCTGTGAGATTCAATCTGGAAGAAGTCTATGCACCGTTTCTTTCCACGACACTTGGATTAACACCAATCCTACCTCAGCATTACTGGACAAAATTGCTAAAGAAGACTGGCAACGAAAAGACTCCGTGGAAAGTCTCCATCGGTAATAAGAACCCAATCGTTGCGAGTGGCCCATTTAAATGGGGAACTTGGGATCAAGGTTCGAAATTCGAGATGCCTGCGTTCAAGAAACACTCGTTCGCTGCACCGAATATTGATAAGCGAGTACAAAAACCCCTTGCGACGCGTGATGCCGAGGTTGAGGCTATGAAAAACGGTGACTACGACCTCCTCGACTACTGGCACGGGAGCCCCTCGTCGCTCAAAGATGCGGCCAAGAACACAAAGCACCTCACACTCGTTCAGACCTCGGATGATTGCCGACAAGCTTGTTGGATGAATACCCGGAACCCGCCATTCGACGACGTTGCCTTCCGGCAGGCGGCGAACGCCCTCATCATGAGTGCTCAGAAAGTCATCATCAACGAGATATATAGTGGATTCGGGAACAAAGCTACATCCCCAATCAATAAGACGCTTAAATTCTGGCACAACCCCGACACTCCCATGTTTAAAAACGGTGCTGAAGGTGCCGTTGAAATCCTTAAGGATGCCGGATACGTTTGGGATGAACAGGGTAATATGTACTATCCAAAGGGGAAGACCGGTAACTAATCTCCCGTCTTTCGCTAAAATGATTGATAAGCGCTATTTGATTCGACGATTGCTACTCATGGCAATATCGATGCTCACCGTAATCACCATCCTGTTTTTTCTATTCAGGATGGTGCCTGGCGGCCCGATGTCCGCGATCATGAGTCCCCGGATGAGTCCGGAAGCAAAACAGCAGGTTGCCGAACAATTCGGTCTAAACGAACCGATGTGGAAACAGTACTTGCTGTACATGCAGAATGTCCTCCAGCTCGACTTCGGACGGTCGTTCTACTACAGTCGCCCAGTGACAAGCATCATCGCGGATCGATTCATCAATACGATGAGCCTCATGCTCACTGCGTTTTTCATCTCGTACGCGTTCGGTGTCTTCTTCGGTGCTCACCTCGGCTGGATTCGGGGGACGGGAAAGGAGCGCGCTGGCATGCTGGTCGTCCTTTTCATCCGTTCGTTGCCGGTGTTCTGGACCGGGATGGTCGTGCTATACGTGTTCGCGTTCCACCTCGATATGTTCCCCCTGGGCGGAATGCGGAGTGTGAGTGCAAGTTACTCCGGAAACGTTGGGAAACTCCTCAGCCCCGACTTCATCTACCACCTGGCGTTGCCAGTGTTTACGCTCTGTACGTACTACACTGGATTACCGCTACTGTTGATGCGAAACAACCTTCTTGAAGTACTCTCGGAGGACTACATTGATACAGCACGGGCAAAAGGGCTGTCCAACCGTCGTATCCTGTTCAACCACGCAGCACGAAATGCCATCCTGCCGGTGATTACCGCGTTCGCCATCGCGATCGGCTTTGCCGTCGGTGGGCAGGTTCTTATCGAGACGGTGTTCTCCTGGCCCGGCCTCGGACGTGAAATGGTCCAAGCCTCTCTCAGGAGCGACTATCCGTTGGCTCAAGGCGCCTTTGCCTTACTGTCGATCATTGTGATTACGATGAACTTCGTCGCGGATATCGCATACACGGTGCTTGACCCGCGCGTCTCGTTGGGAGGGAAATGACATATGAGCGAAGAAACCGCACAACCTTCGAAACGGACCTCGGCTGACACGAAACAGGGTTGGCGACGGTTCGTCCAAAACCTCCGCCGATCAGCTATCGAACAGGCACGGGTGTTCAGCAAGTCGAAGATGGCAATGACTGGACTCACGATTATTTCGTTCTACATCATCATCGCGCTTATTGCACCATATATCGCCCCGTACGGCCCCTATGAACGTCTTTATACCGCGAGTGGCGGATGGGCAGACCTCCAGCCACCCAGTCTCGCGCATCCACTCGGAACGACGAAGGCATCCCACGACGTGCTATCCCAACTCCTCCTCGGTACGCGTATCGCGATGTTCGTCGGGATACTGGGTGCATTCATGGTCGCTGTCATCGGCACTACTGTTGGTATCATCGCCGGCTATTACGGCGGTTGGGTCGACGAAGTCGTTATGCGCCTCGTAGACGTCCTCTACGGCCTCCCGTTCATTCCGTTCGTCATCGTCCTCGTGACGGTGTTGGGCGCAAACGTCTGGAACATCATCCTCGGAATCGCGTTACTGTATTGGCTCTCGACCGCCCGTGTCGTTCGTTCGGAGGTATTAACCGTTCGCGAACGACCGTACGTCGAAGCCGCGCAGGCGGCCGGTGCCAGTGACTTCCGTATCATGCTGGTTCATATCCTGCCGAACGTCATCCCGCTTTCGGCGCTGTACGCGGCCATTGCAGTCGGATATTCCATCGTCGCTCAAGCCAGTATTGCATTCCTCGGGTTCGGCGATCCATCCGTCCCATCTTGGGGTGTGATGCTCCAGCGTGCATTCGTTACGCAGTCGTTCGGTACAGCGTGGTGGTGGGTGTTCCCACCAGGACTCTCAATTACGCTCGTCGTGATGGGCGCGTATCTCGTCGGTCGCGGCTACGAGGAGATCGTCAATCCACAACTCAGGGAACCATAACATGAAACAGGCAACAACGAACTTCAACTTCGACGATGATGCACCGCTGCTCGAAGCAGAGGATCTCGACGTGACTTACACTACGAGTTCCGGTGAGCTCACCGCTGTAGACGGCATCAGTTTCGCCGTAGACGAAGACGAGATATTCGGTCTCGTCGGCGAGTCCGGGTGCGGGAAGAGCACCGTCGCGCAGGCCATCCTTAGCCTCCTCCCAAGCAATGGTCATGTCGCCTCCGGCTCAATCCGTTTTCGAGGCGTTGAATTGACGGAACTCTCGAAACGAGAAATAAATGCGCTCCGCTGGGAACATCTCTCACTCATCAGCCAAGGGGCGATGAACGCACTCAACCCGGTTCATCGTATCTCCAGTCAAATCATCGAGGCTATTCAGGCTCATCGCGATGTCTCCAAGGCGGACGCACGTGACCGAGTGGCGGAACTGTTTGAGGTCGTCGGTCTCGATCCGGATAGGATGGACGACTATCCCCACCAGTTCTCCGGCGGCATGAAACAACGCGCATACATTGCTATGTCGCTAGCACTCGATCCGGATCTCATTATTGCAGACGAACCGACAACGGCGCTCGACGTCATCGTCCAGGATCAGATCCTCAAACGGCTGAAAGAGCTCCGCGACGAGCTCGGCATCTCCGTGATTATCATTTCTCATGACATCAGCGTCATCGCAGAGACGTGCAACCGGCTTGGCGTGATGTATTCGGGTAAGCTCATGGAATACGGCGATCTGAGAGATATATTCTCAGATGCGTTCAATCCGTACACGCTAGGGCTTCAGAACGCCTTCCCGACACTCCGTGGTGAACAACAAGACCTCATTAGTATCCCCGGAAGCCCGCCGTCCATCGCGAATCTTCCTGGTGGGTGTCGGTTTATGCAACGATGTCCGTTTGCCGTTTCTGAGTGTGCGGAGAAACATCCGCCGCTCTATGAGGTCGGAGAGGACCACTATTCTGCCTGCTATCGACACGACGAGATAGAGATGATTCGACGAGAATCGAAGCGTCGCAAGACGTGGCAACGCGCGAATAACAACCAATCCCGCCTGGAGGGCTACGGCGATGACTAATGTCACAGAATCAGAGTATATAATGGAGTGCGATGGGTTGAAACAGTACTTCGACGCCCAACAGGGGTTCATAGCCAGCCTCTTTGGCGAGAAGAAACACGTTCGTGCCGTCGACGGAGTCGACCTTCAAATATCCGAGGGTGAAATCGTCGGTCTCGCTGGCGAATCAGGATGCGGCAAGACGACCTGCGGAAAAACGCTCATCCGCCTGCTCGAACCCACGGATGGAACGATCAGATACCGCGGGGAAGACGTGACGAACATCAGGGGGGCGAACCTCAAGCAGTTTCGCCGCAATGTCCAAATCATCTTCCAAGACCCCTTCGAGTCACTCAACCCCCGTCGAACCGTCTTTGACACGGTGATCGAGCCGCTAAAGATACACAACATCGGCAACGCGGAGGAGCGAATCGAACGGGTGAACGAAGCACTCGAACGCGCTGAGCTTACGCCGCCGGAACAGTATTTCGAGCAGTATCCACACCAGCTCTCGGGAGGGGAAAAACAACGAGTCGCCATCGCTCGCGCGCTCGTTCTTGAACCCGATTTCCTCCTCGCCGACGAGCCCGTTTCCATGCTCGACGTGTCCATTCGGGCAGGCGTGCTGAACCTCCTTCAACGACTCAATGAGGAACTAGGACTCACAATCCTGTTCATCAGCCACGACCTATCACTTCTTAGACAAGTGTGTGACCGAATCGGTATCATGTATCTCGGTCGCATAATCGAATTCGGGGAGACGAAGTCGGTCATTCAGAATCCGACTCACCCATATGCGAAAGCGTTGCTCGGCGCCGCTCCAGAACCGGATCCATTTCGGGAGCGCGAACACGTCGAGATTCAGGGATCGATTCCCGATCCGATTAATCTCCCGTCTGGTTGTCGGTTCAAGGGGCGATGTCCAGAGCGGGAGGCCATCTGTGATCATGTTGACCCACCACTGCGGTCCGTTACCACCGAATGCGGCGACGAAAAACAGGTCGCCTGCCACGCCTATTACGACGAGGAGGACGTCGCAAAGTTCGAAGCGCAACTCCAAGCAATGGAGGTGCCAGAGACAACCAAGGAAAACCCTCACGAGCACGTCTCTTCGGACGAGACCGCGAAAAGTCACACCGACCAAGATGCTCGGGCTGACTAAGTATGGGTAGCTGACGTCGCTTAAAATAGTTGCCCGTTATTTTGTGTAGTTGCGCTCCGCTGTTGGTACCTGTTGATCACTCTCATTCGTTAGAACAGATGTGGTCCACACGTTGAGAGACTCGTGTAGATAGTTGGAGACGAGAAACGGTGTACTCTAATGGTTCTATTCTCGGTTCGGTATTGGACCAGAGAGGGATTCGCTGAACGCTTGTTCTCAGTGTTCGATGCTGCGTTCCCACGGGGGATATGCGTCATCGTCCATGTCGTCAAGGGGGAATTGTGGTCGCTGGATGTGTGAGAAATCAAATTTTCGTGGATCCATTGCGACGAGTCCGATACTGTTTATTGGGATGACACGACTCGCCATTGATTCGTAATCGGCACGGTAGTGGTTCGTGCTCTTGACGACCAGTACATCAAGGCGTTCGGGTTGAATACCGATGTGTCGCCATATTTCGGCGTCGAGTGGCTGCAGTCGGTTATCGGTGACGATGACGCTCACTCCATCCTCGTGGCCGCATTTCAGATGGACCGCTGTGCCGAGATGGTTCTCACTCCCCGTTCCCATTGGACCAGTGTTGACGAACTCGCCGTCAGTTATGACTTTAACGTACCCATCAATATCTTCGATCGGCTCCCCGTGTAGGTCGTCCGTTTTGCCACCCATGGTTACGGTGACGCGCTCTCCCACACCGGCGTTGGCGCATTCGGCGACGACGCCCGGGTCATGCATGATAGCGAAGCCGGCGTTTGTCAGCTCTTGATCTATCATTTCGCGCAGAACGGTCGTTCCATCGGCAGCGCCGCCGCCGCCGGGGTTATCACCCACGTCTGCCATCACAATCGGCCCATCTTCGGCGTCGAGAGCAGTCGCTGCACGTTGGGCCTCCGCAACCGCTTCGGATGGAGTGGGGAAGTCTCCGACGAATTCTTCACGTCGAGCCCAAATATACTCCGCAAGTTCGCGAGCGACTGCTTTTGCCGCGTCGGGATCGCCATCTGCGACGACTGGAATTGAGAACCCCATTGAGGGAATGTCCGCTTGATGAAATCCAGGGAAGACGTTCACCTTCTGGATCTCATCGCGCTCTTCGTACTCACGGGCTTTTGCCATCACCTCGGCCATCGGCCCTTCGAGGGTATTCTGAAGTGGCCCCATTGCGAGAACCGGCGGGCGTTCGATATGCATCGTCGGATCGGTTTCCCCACGCATCGTTTCGGTAAGAATGCGCATTCCTCGACGGCCGGTGTCTCCCATGTCTATGTGTGGGTACGATTCATAGGCGACAAGTGCATCCGCCTCTTCGACGAGCTGGTCGGTGATATTACCGTGTAGGTCGAGCGTTACCACGATAGGGACGCCATCGCCGACGATTTCTCGAACCTTTTCCACAAGAGGCCCCTCGCCATCCTCCATCCCCTCCGGGACCATCGCTCCGTGGAGACAGAGTAAAACGCCATCGAGAGCGTCGCGGTGCTTTTTGATACCGGCTAGAATTTGGTTACAATAGAAGTCGTATGTTTCTTGTGGGATGATTCCCCCAGGAGTGGCTGACGCAGCGACTGTGTGGACGAGCTCGATTTGTTCGTCCTCTGCGATATCGATCACCCCGCCGACAGCGGTGTTCGTTTCTCGCAACTTTCGGTCAACTTGTTCCCCGAAGTATTCACGTCGTTCCTGAAATTTTGGACGGTTAGTCGGTGTTGTCGCGAACGTATTTGTCTCGTGTGAGAAATCTCCCACGAGCACTAGTTCATCAGACATATGCGACAATTTAGCAGACGGACGATTAAACACACTCCCTCTCATGGAGGGGAATTTCAGCACGAACCACTCAACGAGATGTTCGACTACTTTCTGATGGCGCGACCAGGAAGGTTTTCGGTCATCTCGCCTTCACGAACGGCAAACTCTCCGTTGACGAGAACGTAGTCGATTCCCTTAGGGTACCGTCGTGGGTTTTCGAACGTAGCACGACTTTCGACTTGAACAGGATCGAACACGATGAGGTCTGCGTCCATCCCCGGTCGGATGACGCCCTTGTGGTCAAGACCCATTGCCCGGGCTGGTAGTGAGGTCATTTTGCGAATCGCCTCCTCCAGCGTGAGGAGGTTCTTTTCACGGACGTATGTCCCGAGAATGCGTGGGTAAGTACCGTACACACGCGGGTGGGGCTTCCCTCCAAAAAGCCCGTCCGTGCCAACGCATACCCGTTCGTACGAGAAGATTTCTTGCACGTCGTTCTCATCAAGCATATGAAGAGTTATACTCACGCTCAGTTCTTCCTCGACAAGGAGCTCACACACCACATCGACCGGTTCAGTATCGCGATCGTTGGCAATCTCAGCGATACTTGCCCCTTCGACCTCGGTGTTCTCCTCGCTTTCGACGTTGGCGATTACGACGTTGTCCCACCCAGAGAGTGCACCTATGTTCTCCCATCCAGTGATGCGCCACTCGGTGATATCTTGGCGAATACGCTCGCGAGCATCGTCGTCAGTCAAATACTCGAGTGTTCCCTTCGGGCCCGCCGCGTGAACCCAGGGTGGGAGAACGGCCGATAACATCGTACTTCCTGCGGTGTAGGGGTATTGTTCGGCGGTAAAATCTACACCTCGTTCTCGTGCCGCTTCGATTAGCGACGTCGCCCGGTTCACCTTTCCATGTTGCTCGGGGCCACCCATCTTGAAGTGTGAGAGATGCAGGGGAATCCCTTCTTCAGCCCCGATGTCGATGAATTCGTCGAATGCATTCCAAATCCATCTGCCTTCGCTCCGAATGTGAGCGACGAAGGGGCGCCCGTACGAACCGAGACGAGCAGCTAGTTCCTGAACTTCGTGTGTCCCGGCGTAGGTACAGGGAGTGTAAATAAGGCCAGTCGAGAAGCCAGCAGCACCGTCCTCCAGTGCCTCTGTTACCAAGTCGGCCATTTCTTCGAGTTCTTCGTCCGTCGGATCACGACTGTCCATCCCCAAGACATTGAATCGAACTGTTCCATGACCGACAAGAAGGGCAGCGTTTGGTGCAACTCCTGACTCCTCGACGGCGTCCAAGTAATCGCCGACGCTACCCCAACTCCACGCGATGTCCGTCTGTCCAGCAAGAGCTCCGAGTTGCTTCGACCATTCCTCGGCGCCCCCTTCTCGATACATCGGTGCCATGGAGAACCCATCTTGGCCCAGTATCTCGGTCGTGATTCCCTGTCGAACTTTCGGTGCGAGAGTCGGGTTGTCGAATAGTTCAATATCAGAATGGGAGTGTGTATCGATGAATCCCGGACACACGACCCGACCATCGGCATTCACCGTCGTCGCATCGATATCTGGGTCAGTGTTGCGATAGATTTCGGAGATTTCGTGGTCGGTGACCCCGACCGCGCCACGAAACCACGGGGCTCCTGTTCCATCTACTATTTTCGCATCCTCGATAACGAGGTCTGTCATAGACGTACCTTTCTGAGCATTGCAAAAAAACAGGCCACCGCGTATGAACGGGCGGCATCAATACAAACGGGGGTTATCCGTCGCCGACAGCGTGGTGAAGTTTCGTCGTCGAGAGATTGCGCCCTGAAATGGGCACCACTATCGTGCTTCCGGAAACATTCATCTTCTGGACTGCACCGAGTGCGGCGGCTGAGGCTCCTTCCACAATCAGCCGCTCGTTGGTGAGCATGTCTTGGATCGTCTGCTGAATGGTGTCCTCACTTACAAGCCGGATATCGGCGAGCCGCTCACGCATAATATCCATAGTGAGCGCGAATGGAACTCGTGAGGCGATTCCTTCGGCCATCGTCGATACCTGTTCGCTAGGGTCGAGATGGTCTTCGTGGTAAGCGCGATAGGTGGCGTCTGCAGCCTCTGACTGGATACCGATGACTTCAGCATCTCCGAGGGCTCCGACTGAGAGACAATAGCCTGCAGCACTACTCCCACCTCCTACGGGGCAAACGACTATATCCACCTCTGGGAGGTCCTCTAGTATTTCTATCCCGGCGGTACCGACGCCAGCAATAAGTTCGGGTTCGTTCGCTGAGTGGACATACCGATAGCCCTCCTCTGCTGCACGCTCCTCGACCCATTCTCGTGCTTCGTCGTAGTCCACGCCATGCTCAACGACGGTTGCCCCAAAAGTTTCCATCGCTGCAACCTTCTCAAGGTTTGGCTTTTCTGGAACTGCAATGGTCACCGGGACGTCAAACGTCCGTCCAGCGTAAGCAACGGATTGACCGTGATTGCCTGTCGAAGCAGCGATGAGGCCAGTGTCACGGAATTCATCGCTAAGCTGATGACCAAGGGTGACACCCCCGCGGACTTTGAACGCACCCGTCGGGAGCGTATCCTCACGCTTCAGATATACATCTGCCCCGGTCTCATCGGAGAGGGCCTCACTACGAACGAGCGGAGTTCGCGGGAGATACCGTCGCACGATGCTCCGTGCTTTGTACACGTCCGCGGGTGTTGGCGGTGTGAGGTCGTGGTATGGGAAAATAGTTGTCGCGTCGGGTGATTCGATCGGATCGTATTTGCTCATTGTTCAACCTCGCCCATGTTGGCCTTTTCGAGAACAACATGGAGAAGTACGTCCGCACCTCGAATCACGTCTTCCCATTCGGTGTATTCGTCTTCTGTGTGGCTGATACCATCGACGCTAGGGACAAATATCATGCTCGTCGGGCAGATTTCGTTTAGATAGTTTGCGTCATGGCCTGCCCCGCTAACGATCCGCATATACTCCGCTCCGACCGCGTTGGCCGCTTGCTCTACGGTTTCGATACATCCGTCATCGAAGGGTTCGGCGTCGACACGCATGATCTCCTCATACTCCATCTCGACGCTCTCTCGGTTGGCAGCGTGCTCGATTTCGCGTTGTATCTGTTCTGTTGCGTGGTCGACGACGTCGTTGTCGTAAGATCTGAAATCCACAGTAAAATCGACCCGCTCTGGAATAACATTAATCGAGTTCGGATGCACGTCGATCGATCCGACAGTCCCCACGAGGTCGTCACCACCAGTACCCGTGATACGCCGAACCGATTCGATGACGTCGCTCGTCGCGACGAGGGCATCGTGGCGGAGATGCATCGGTGTTGGCCCGGCGTGATCCGCACTTCCAATGAATGCAGCGTTCATCCACACGAATCCATAGACTCCCTCGACGACACCAACACTTCGACCTCTTTCACTGAGTTGTGGTCCTTGTTCGACGTGCAGTTCGAAGTAACAATGGAGATCCCTTGGCTCACATGACTCGTCTCCTTTGTACCCGATGCGTTCGAGTTCCTCCCCGAACGTTTTTCCCTCTTTGTCCGTTCGAGCGTACGCATATTCGAGGTCAAACTCGCCAGCGAAGACACCACTTCCCAGCATATCCGGTTGGAATCGTACTCCTTCTTCGTTGCTCCACGCGACTACCTCGATCGGTCGTTCCGTCTGGATATCTTCGTCGTTCAGCGTCTCGACGACTTCGAGTGCCCCAAGGACACCGACGACACCGTCGTAGCGGCCACCATTGTACTGACTATCGATATGTGATCCGATCAGTACCGGATCGAGAGCATTGTCTGCACCAGCTCGACGGCCAAATATATTCCCCATCTCATCGATAGTTACATCGAGAGTTGCCTTTTCGAACCACTCGACGAGTGTATCTCGTGCCTCCTGATTCGCACCCGATAACGATGGCCGATTCACACCGTCGCGGTCCGTCGCGCCGATTTCATTGAACGTAGTGAAACGTTTGCGGAAGCGCTCGTTAGATACTGTCTGTGACATCAGGTATAGAATCGTAATCAAGGGTTTTGATTCCGCCACCTTCCATGAAAGGAGGTGTCATTTAGCACGCGCATATTCTCTGAACAGACATGGAAAATCGCATCGAATTCAGAAACGCGAGAGTGTATGACGGTTCTGGTGGGTCGCCGACCAAACGATGCATCCAAATCACCGATGGACGAATCGAACGCGTTGGACAGGAACCAATAGGGGACGGCCAGGCGATCGATCTTTCAGGGGCCGCGGTCGCACCGGGATTCATTGACATGCATGCTCACTCCGAACTCCATCTGTTCGAACACCCTAACGCAAGCGAGAAGTTGACTCAGGGGATTACGCTGGAGATTCTCGGCCAAGATGGTATCAGCGTCGCACCGATTCCTCAAGGGACACAGGACGAGTGGGCTAATCGACTTCAGTCACTTCTCGGCACGAAAGACGAGTGGAATTGGCAATCTGTGGAAGGGTTTCTGGATGCCCTTGAGGCACTATCACCGGCGGTCAATTGTGCATACTACACCCCTCATGGGAACCTCAGGTCGCTCGTGGCAGGATTCGAGGATCGGCCACTTACCGATGACGAACTCGGCCGCATCTGTGACGTGCTCGACACGGCAATCGATGCTGGAGCGTTCGCCATGTCGAAGGGAATGATTTACCCCCCGAGTTCCCATGGACATGACTCCGAACTCGAATCACTGGGTAAAATTCTCGCCAGTCGCGACACGTTCATGGTATCGCACGTATGGAACGAGAGCGACCGTGTCGTCGAATCGATCGACCGGTTCGTCAGTCTCTGTGAGCGAGCGGGATGTCAGCCTCACGTTTCACACCTGAAGGTTGCGGGCGAGGAAAATTGGGGACGGTCCGAGGAGATACTCTCCCTTTTTGACGACGCCAACGAACGTGGGGTACACGTCACGTTCGATCAGTATCCCTGGACTGCCGGGAGCACGATGCTCACTGCATTGCTTCCACCGTGGACGCGCGCGGGCGAGACGGACGCGGTGACTAGTCGTTTGGCCGATCCTGAAAGCCGCGAGCGTATCCAAGCGGACATCGAGTCCGATGACGGAGAGTGGGAAAATTTGGCGAAATCAGCTGGATCTTGGGATAATATTCTTATTACTGCTACCGATAGCGGACGGGCAGAGGGAAAAACGCTCGCGGAGTTGTCCGTAGAACGAAAAGTGGGTCCAGTCGAAGCGATGTGTGACCTTCTCGTCGAGGAAGACCTCGCCGTGACGATGGCCGATTTCGTGATGGACGACGTCGACATCGAACGCTTCCTTGCGGACGAACGAGGAACGATCTGTACGGATGGTATCTTTGGAGGAAAGCCACACCCACGTGCCGTCGGCACGTACCCGCGACTCCTTGGTCGGTATGTCCGCGAACGGGACTCGTTATCGCTCTCGACGGCCATCTACAAGGCAGCAGGTCACCCTGCAGACGTTCTCGGGCTTCCCGACAGAGGTCGTGTGTGGGAAGGCTACGTGGCCGATCTCGTCATCTTCGAGCCCGAGCGAGTACAATCGAACGCGACGTATGACAATCCGATGATCTTCTCAGATGGAATCAAACACGTCCTAGTCAATGGGGAGTTCGTTATCGAAAACGGCGAACCGACTGGCGTTCGCTCAGGGAGCGTGCTCCGCTCGACCGATGAATGGGATGGAACAAATCGTCCCGATCTTCGGAGTCGTTAATCGATTGTGGGTGTTTGCTCTTAGCGGCTCTCGACACTCGTTTGATAGCGATCGGTCACGTCACTGATATCCGGTTCGATGTACTCGACTTCGCCTCCAGCCTGCATCGCGCTATCGGAATCTTTGAGTCCATTACCGGTAACGACCACGACCACTGACTCGCCTTCTTCGATGATTCCACGATCGCGCGCTTTTCGAACACCGGCGACTGGCGCTGCACCGGCGGGTTCTGCATAGATCCCTTCCGTTTGTCCGAGAAGTGCCTCCGCGTGGAGAATCTCTTCATCGCTCACGAGGACGGAGGTACCACCACTGCGTTCGAGTGCCTTGCACGCCTTGAGGGTGTTTCGAGGCCGACCGACAGCGATGCTATCAGCGATCGTATTCGCAACGTCGTGGACGTTTTCGTGTTCGTGGAACGTGTCGTGAATGGCACTGGCCCCCTCGGCCTGTACGCCAAGCATTTTCGGCGTTTTGTCGACGTATCCGAGTTTGCTGAATTCGCGGAAACCCTTCCATCCGCCGTATATTGTACATCCATCGCCCATTGAGAAGACAACCCAATCAGGTATGTCATCGCGGCATTGTTCGGCGAGTTCGTGGCCGACAGTGCGCTTTCCCTCAACTTGGAATGGATTAATCGCCGCGTTGCGATTATACCATCCAAAGCGTTCAGTCACCTCCATGCTGAGATCGTATGCTTCGTCATACGTCCCTTCCACTCCGAGTACGTCCGCTCCGTAGACGAGAGGCTGTGCAAGTTTTCCTCCTGGTGCATCACCCGGGACGAAGATACGGCACTCTAATCCGGCACGAGCGGCGAAGCCTGCGAGCGATGCAGCCGCATTTCCCGTCGACGCACACGTAACGATGTCGCGGCCGAACTCACGGGCTTTCGTCACTGAGACTGACGTTGCACGATCTTTTAAAACACCTGTGGGATTACGCCCGTCGTCTTTCACGCGTATTTCGACCCCTAATTCGGTACCTAATCGATTTGCCTCAAGGAGGTCGGTTCCACCTTCACCAAGTGTAATTGGATCTGTCTCTTCGGAGATGGGTAGGAATGCTTGGTATTTCCACTGAGAGTTAATTTGTCCGTCAAGCGGCTCGTTGAACCGTTCGTCGATAATATCATAATCGTACTGAACCTCGAGTATCCCTTTGACACCTGCGTGATTCGAGCACGTATAGACTACTTCCGATGGGTCATACTGTTTGCCGCATAGTGTGCACTCTACTGCCGTAACGTGATCCATATCACTCCCTAGCACAGTAGATAGGAGAATCCACTACCCTACATGGACGGTGTCTGATTGAATCGAATCCGACTCGATCATGGTTAACCAATCGAGGCTATTTTCCCGCTGAGAACTACGCTTTAGGGCCAAGTAGTTTCGCTTCTGCCTTTCGGAGATGTTCTAAAACCGTTGTTTTCGACAAATCAAGTTTGTCTGCAAGTTCGCTCGCAGAAATATCACGGGGCCACGTGTAATAGCCACTCTGCTGTGCCAATTCGAAGACTTCTCGCTGACGCTCTGAGAGGTGGTCTGTAGTATTGTACTTCGCCGATTCCGTATCCGGCGATTTCATCCCTTCGATGGTTATTTCCGCGTCCATCTCTCGACGAATCTCGTCTAGACGCCGTTGAATCGTCGTTCGAGGCTTCGAGATGATGACTACCCAGTACTCATATCCGTTTTTGATTCTTATTTCTTCTTCTGGAATGAAACCCCGAGAAACGAATGCTTGATGAATACTGTTTCGAGGTGCGTATTCGACTAGAAGTTCTTCGGTTGCATTTCCTGCCGAGTGAGCCGGAACATTCGGATTAAAATAATCATTGATGCGCTTAACAACGTCTGTAAGATCCGATTCCTCGATTTCGGCTACCAACTCGTCAATCTGTTCAGTCCTATCTGCATACGCTGTCAACCGAGCGCTCACGCGCCCATTGTAGTGGTAGACACCGTGTGCGATCAATCCTGCATCAACGGTGTCTGTTGTCTGAAGTGTCCAGCAATTTGGATGCCATATTTTGAGCGTTAGTTGTGACGTTCGGGCCGATTCAGTTGGTATGTGTTTGGTAACCTCACCCATGCTAATCAGTTTCAATTCACTTCAGCATAATATTTTCGTTCGAACAAAACATATTACATTCACAAATTAATAGGCGCTTTATCATATTCTAGCGTGTCAAAGGCCAATGCAATCATCAAAAAATGGTATGGGTACCGACAAAGTTGTTTAGAGCGACTCGCAGGCAACGCCGTCACCGTCGCCATCAAGACGATGGGGGTCACTTGAATCCCGATTAAATACAGCTTGAGCCGACTCCTGTATATCAAAGTGACTACAATCGTAGTCGCCATCTGACGGAAGTGGTGGGATGTTCACTTCATCGGACGGCGCCTCCGTCATTTCAGCTGCCGTCGGAGTTGGTTTGGGCGTCGAGGTTGGTCCGTCGAAGTCCCAGAAACCAACCTCGTTTTGCTGGGCGTTCGCTTCGGCAGTCTCGAAGTCGCTCCGTTTCGAGAACGAACTCTCTACAATCGGGCGTACCCATCCGTCAACAACCGTCTGTTGAAGTTCTCGCTATTGGCGTAAATATCGCATCACGGACGTCCTGCAGGACACTCTCGAAGACGAGACCGGGCGCGAACTGGACTCCTACAGCTACCGCATCGAAACCGATGGTGAGGAAATCGATGTCTGGTTTCGGCATCGTGACTTAGTGCCGGTATCACGGTAGCCAATTACCAATATTCCACTGCAATGGGCGATAACGAACGCAAACCAACGTGGCCACAGATCCGAGATGCACTCGAAGTCGACGAGGATCGCCTTCGCAGTGCATAGCTTACGGGAAGTTTTGTGAACCCGACGAAGGAAGTCACCCAAGAGAGCGATGTCGATGGTGTCCTCGCATTCGAAACCGACGAGACCAGAGATGAATTCGGCCTTGTCGGAACTCTCGGGTGGAGATTGGTTTCAGAAGTCATGCTGAATGCTAGGCGCAAGTCGGTCACTAGCTACGAATTTGGGGAGTGGTTCGAGTGGGCTAAAAACAGATAGTCCTCTCGTAGATACCAGACGTACGCCACGAAGAACATTAATCGCTGGAATACACCCGCGAGATGGGGTAAGAGCATCATCGCTGTCGGCAGTATTACTGTCGCGCCGAGAGCGACGACATCGACCCACCGAACGTTCCGCCGCTCTTGTCGTCGGCGCAGGAGGAGAAGTAACACGCCGAATGCGAAACAGAACCCGACGAGTGTAGCGGTCACCGAGTGGATCGCATCCTCGATTGGATTGTACGCCACCGTTGGGTCCCATGACCGTGTCGAGAATACGGTTGTTGCAATCATGAAGATGCCGAACCCTGCGTGGAACACAGTCGCCCACCGCTTCCAAGCATCACGTCGCTGCACTGTCACCCATAGAACCCCAATGCCGAACAGGAGAAATCCAAGTCTGGCAATCCAGGCTGCCGGAACACCTTGTGCGGCCGATTCGCTCGTTGTATGGGAGAACCAGGAGTATCCCTCGGGCATGAATACCGGAGCGACTGCAAGCGCGACTGCAGAAGCGAAAAGGCAAACCGCTATCCCTAGACCTGGATACGTCCGGTCGGTCGACATGGATGTTCAAACACTGAATAGCTACTAAGAACTACCTCCGAAAGCACCAGCATGGACGTCGATACCGAGGGTACTCCTCCTGCTAAACACACCCTCTCTATTCAGCACGCGATTCGTATTATCTATTGGGAGTTCAACAGAGCCATGAATTCGACTATGCTGGACGCTCTCCAGAGACGATCGAGGTCGGTGGTATCACCCGAGACCTTGGTCTCATCATCGGTGATCCGGAGAGTGATTATGTTGATGACGAGAGCGAATTGCTCTATGCACGTACCAGCAAGGAATCCGAATGACTTCACTCGATCGAGAGCATACGCAGATCACATTCTGGTCGACTTCTTGTTTGAAGGTGCTCCCTCACACTAGATAGCGATCAGCCATACCAACGAATAACTGCTAAGGTAGAATCCAGATCATCCGACGTGCTTCCGCCTTCTTTTTGCGAGTCTCACCATCATCCGTAAACCTGTTCGAAATCTCATACGCTGTCCGCCATGGCCATCTACGCTCCTCCGCAATTTCACACGTCATATAGCGTTCGAGCGGTTTCATGACCGCAAGGACATCCGCTGGCTTCCGTTCCTGAACGAACTCGCCCCCTTCTCCTCGCGCTCTCTCACATCCTCTATCAAGATTTTTTAAACCTGACCTCTGCAACATCCCGAACCGGTTCTGACCCATCTGACGTCGTGTAGTGTGGGTCACCACCTGGATGATCAAATTCCTCGTTACCATCGTCCTTATGGAGTACCGCAGTAAGCGTTTGGGTGCCCGTCTTAGACGGGGACACCGCTATCTTGAGTCCACCGTAGTGACCTTGTTCAAGATACTCAGAGTGACCGATGATATTCATCATCTGATGATCACCTTCGCCGCGCATATGGTCTTCATGTCGACCTTCATGGATTACGATCCACCCGCCTTCCGGAAGATCGGCCCGCGGAACTACGATGGTGGTCGGTTTATCTTCTTGGACGCGACTGGTCTGTTTATTGAACGTGATACGGGGGAGTTCTGGAACGTGTCTCGCCGCTGCAAGCCCGCTCCCGAGTGCAGTAGTTATTCCTCCTCCAAGGAGACCTATAACTGTTCGTCGTGGTAATTCGTACATTGAGGCGTAACCCTCTGGTACATCCGTCACAATACCCCGCAATAAAGATATTGCATATATGATTTATTATTTATCTCTCAATACACTAATTATATTCGTTTAATAATGAATGGGTGTGTTGAGAAAGTCGGTCAGTCACCCTGCTTACCGGGAGATTTCCAGCTGAGGATGACGATTAGCGACTATCTCGAACGACTCTACGATCGAGTTGTGACAATACTAACAGCAGAGTTGGGACGTGATTTATCCGAAAAAGAACTACCAAGCTGTGGTTCTCTACTCCTTTGCGAGCTTCTCGTACGTTTCGGCATGCTCTTTCCGCTCAAGTGCCGCCATCTCACGCATTACTTCACGGCGTTCCTGTGCTGTCTCCGCTGCTTGCAGTTGCTTCCGGAGACGGGCACGCTCGGCCGCGAAGTCAGCTGCTGTGTCCGAGTTCATTCGATATCCACTGGTACCCGCTCGAACCCCATCGTCGAAAAGTCACTGTCGAAGGCAAACAGATGCTCTATCTCGTGCTCTCGAGCAAGCACGGCACTCGTCTGGTCAACAAAGGAAATCTGCTGGTCGCCATATCGTTCGAACTCCTCACACGCCGCGTCAAACGTCGCCTTGCCCACCGGTAGGATGTTGAACGTCCGTGATTGGCGAACCGTCGAAAGGGCCTCAACGGCCGCTGTGTGACCAATCTGGTACAACATTAACGTCGCAAACTCCGAAAGCACATACCGACTGGTAAACACTGGCCCATATTCACCCGATTCCATCCCACCGAACACCGCATTCGCTGCTTCGTGGTTCACATCATCCTCGTCAAAAGCGGCGTACAATCCACCAGTATCAACAAACAGCGGCAGTGGATGACTCATTTCGAACTCTTTCCATAGAGGATATCATCCACGTGTTCGGACACATCAGTCGATTCTCCAGAGCTGTACGTTGCCCGTGAAAAGATTGGATCGCTTGGATCCACCTCATTCACTGAGTCCTCATCGACGAGCCACCAGATGACTCGCCCGGCAGTCTGACGGCTCTTCACTCGGCCCTGATCCTCAAGTTGCCCGAGTTTCCGTCGGGCTGTCTCTCGTGAACACTCGAGGGCATCAGCCACATCACCAGAGGTCACTACTGGTCCCTCCACTTCCTCGAAAATGGCGAGCACGTCAGTGAGTGTTACCGTCTCGACGTACCGCCCAGAATCACTGCGATCTTTGGACATACCCCACGGTACACACTACCGAAGTATAGTCCTGTTGGTGTACGCCATGTGGTGAATACCAACCATTATGACCATGTGGCATATACAATATGGTAGGAAGAACGGTGCCCTCGGGCGTGTGTAGAAACGCGCCGGGTGCTCTAACACCCGGCACCGGTCTTCCAAATGGAACCTCGAAAGACCATGTCAACGAAATCGCCTAGTGAACTTGAAGCTGACGAGACGGCACAGAAACGCGCACAGGCCGAACAATTCTCCTTCGATGTCGAGGCCCCCGGACTCGTCGAAGTCACCAACGAGAGCCACGAGACCCCCGCAGACCACCAGTACACAGTTGCCATCGACGACGTGACCGACGAACTGATGGCTTGCACGTGCCCGCACCACGTCCACCGCAACGCCTTTTGCAAACACATGGCCGCCGTCGAAAACGCAACTGATGACGGGACGCTCAACGCCTTCCCCGCCGAGGACGAAGACGATGCCGAACCAGCGAACTGTGACTGTGACGGCCTCAGTGGTTTCCCATGCTGGCCGTGCGTGCGAACGGGCCGGAAGGACCTACCGAACTAATTCTCTTCGATCTTCTTATTTCGTAGACATATGGGATGGATCTGTTCGATGGACGATTCCATCGAAATCTGAGTCAAAGCTGAGGAGAGTATCGATATCATATCGTTCACAGAGCGTCACAAGACTTGCGTCAGTCACACTCAGATCGTGGTCTTGATATTGGATCCATGTATCGACTGCCGCATTAAAGTCGTCGTGCCCCATCTGGATAATCTCAAATATCTCTGGGAATGATTCACGTCCAAGAATACGGTCGGAGACGGTTTTTGCAGCCGTAAATGAACCAGTCCGCATTCAAGTTAATGTGACCGTTTCGTCATAGACATAGTCACTGGTGTACGGTTGTCCGTATTCACCAGAAAGTACTGTATTCATCGCAGAAACCGCGATGTCATGGCGTTCAGCGTCTTCATCGTGATGTGCGTAAAAAACACCAGTGTCGATAAGAACGCTCATCCGTATAGCTCTTCGTCGATATCCGATTCCGATGTTTTCACGCCAGAGGAAATCATTCCTTGGTGGAACGCTTCTCGCTCGCTCGGATCAAGTGTCGGCATTTCATCGCGAAACGAATCGATGAGTTCAGCTTTCGAGTCAACCGCTTGTGCAACGATTCGGGCGAGGATCTCCTGTTGTGTCACCTGTTTCCCAGCCTGTAGACGAATCTCTGCTTGGAGCTCCTCCAAATCAGACTTCGTTCCTTCGTCTATTTTCACTGACGTTGCCATACTAGTAGATTCTTCTACTCAGCCATAAATGCTACTCTGTTCAGTAGTATTCCGCCGTCTATTGCAAGCACATGGGCGCTGTCGAGAACGCGACCGATGATACCTCCGAGCCACCGACGGCCCTCCTCGACCGAGCACAGCAGCACGCAACGAACGTCGCCGCCGAGCACTTCCCGGATCTGCCGGTCGAAACAATCGACTGGGTGGTTTCACACCGAGCCCAACGACAGGCGCGCGTCACGAAGTACGACCCGACAACAGAGGCAATCACGATCGCGCTGACCTGGACGGCTTACCAACAACACGGCTGGGAGCAATTCAGCTCCACCGTCCGCCACGAACTCATCCACGCCTGGCAGTATCACGAGTTCGGTGACGCGGATCACGGAGCAACGTTCACCCGCTGGACAGACTGCCTCGACACCTCGCAGCACTGCGAACGCTTCACTACACCAAAGTGGTGGCTCGTCTGCAAGGACTGCGGCGGTCGGATTGCCCGGTACCGACGCTCGAAAACGGTCCGTAACCCCGAGCAGTACAGCTGTAGCAAGTGCGGTGGGTCAATCCATGTCGAAGAGGGCGACGGCCACTAACCAATTCTCGTTTAAGTAGTTCTCGCGACAACGAGTAGATACGAGGAGGATTTTCGCGGACTGCTGCTTTGTGCTTGAATTCTCATCGGTGCCCTGGGTTCAGTGATACTGCTGAAGTTAGTATACAATACTAACACAGAGCACGGCCTGTGTTAGACACTGAATGCCCGAATTCAGACGTATCAGTAGCCCCACCACACTGTCTCTCAATTCCTCACACAACACTTTTGCCAATTGTCTTCGTAGTACGTGCTATTCATGAGTGAGAAGGATTCGCTGAACTCTGGCGATGACGACGAACCACCCGAAGGGATCCAAACTCAATACGACTGGTCGTCGACAGAACCAAGCGCCGCTGTCGTCGAAACAACAGCACGGGCAACGAACTGCGACCACCAAGAACTCAATCCACTCTACGATTCTATCGACCCCGACGCCTTTGACGCGATTCTTGCACCACCAACGACAAAAAACACCGACACGACCACTTCAATCTCATTTACGTACGCTGGCTACTCCGTCACGGTCCAAAGCAATGGCACTGTGAACGTTGCTCCTGTCTAGGAACTCTACCTCTAATTGAAAGCACGCGCTTTCTAAAGCATCAGTCATGCAGAGATCTCGCTCCTGCAAAAACAGCGTTCCGATAACACACTCGCAATCAATCGTCGTCGGGTGTTTCAGGATCGTCAGCCGGTTGTAAGCCGGTCGCCATCAATCGCCGCGCAATCACCACTATCCCGTTGTCGAAGCCGCGTCCAAATACTGCCTTTTCCGTTTCAATCTCACCAGTAGCCGTCTCGTGGACCGAACTCACGAGAATCGTATTCTTGTCGATCAACAACAACCGACTGATCGTCGTGTCGTCGTCAACTTCAAGCGGCGAGCTATGCAACCACTCTAGCCCCGAGACGAACACATTAGCGTCGGGCAGTGCCTCTGCAACCTGCTCACGAAGGTCCTCGGTCTGCGTGCCAATCAGGACATCAAGACCGGTGTCCAGTGCCTCTTGGAGCTGTTCGAGTAATTCGTCGGTGACAACGTCTTCTCGACCGACGATGAACACGATTTCTCGTCCAGCGGCGTCGATGAGTTGCTGGGTGCGATTCGTAATCGCGGTCGTTCCCGAGAGCGCCCAGACTTCGTGGGTGATTTCTTCATCACCACCGTTCGATTCTGCAGGCTCGATCGCAGTGAGAGCCTCGACAAGCGTGTCCGTCCGTGATTCGTACTCCTGGCGCAGTGTCTCGGCAGCCTCCTCGATCGGCACGGCGCGAAATTGCTGGGGATTCGAGTGTTGGATCTCAACTAATCCTTTCGTCTCTAACACTCGGATCGCATCATAGACGCGTGTTCGCGGAACCTCGGATGTCTCGCTGATCTCTTTGGCCGTCCCTTTCGGCAGACGTGCTAAGGCCACGAAGCACCGTGCTTCGTATTCTTTTAACCCGAGTTGCTGCAACAAATCGATCGCTTGCTGGTGATTAGATATCTCGTTCATGGGTCCCAACCATCTGCCCGGGAACACCGGGGTCGTTCATACCGTTTTGGCGTCGCTCACAAGACAGTTGTTGTTGAAACCACTGAACACGCCCAACAGCACTGTCCATCATATAGTAGACTATGCGCATCAATACGTATCAAAGGCACTCATCCCCGAACAGTCACATTGCTAATTCACCAGTGATCACATCATTCACTCAGATAATCACAGAGTTTTGATGCGGAATGTGCAATTTATGGCCGTATTATTGCTGATTTCACAGTCGCGGCGGGAGTGATTTCGACGAGATTAGTAGTTGGTGATACAAATTCCTGCTCTTACAATTCAGATATATAATCAGTAACCCACATAATCACAGTAGCGTTATACCGGTCTAGCTCAAACCTCTACTTGGTACGGAGTTCTGATGGGTCCCAACCAATCGTCACTCCGTACCTTGCTGCCACATCTGTGGCAGTTTTTCGATTGCGATCGATTAGTCGGGAGCCCCACCAGCAGGTAGCACATCTTGATTCTCACTCAAAACGGTGAGCAGTGGCTCGATCTCATCGAATTGCGGCCCCTTCCTCACGCGTTGTGTTTCTTGATCCCAGTCGATGAACTCGTGATCTGCTAACTTCGGGAGATGGATGTGCTGCATCGCAATTGTCTGGGGTTGGTCTCCACCGTCTGTCTCCACCATGGCCGCGGAACCAGTGGGTGTGGTTTGCGGCGCATTGTCGACTAACGCGAGGAGAACCCGCCGTCTATGATGATTCGAGAGTACTGAGAGTTGTGTATCGAGTATCATAATGCACCAATTTGTGGTCACCTCAGACACGGTTAAATAGCCCCTATTTTGTGAATTGCTCTTCGTTTGAGGAAGAGAGTGAACTATTTGTGACCGAATCTATGAGAAGGTGTTCACTCACTTATTCATACACTATTTACCTCACTAGGTCGATTCTTGTGTATGGGTCGAGAACTTGACAACGTGGATCGCGGCATTCTCTATCATCTCCAGCGAGACGCACGGAATACAACTACTGATGAAATGGCTGATACGGTCGGTGTCTCGGCCAGTACCATCCGGAACCGGATCGAAGCGCTCGAAGATGATGGAATCATCAAGGGCTATCATCCCGAGATCGACTACGAAGCAGCAAATCTCCCGCTTCGTGTGCTGTTCGTCTGTACCGCGCCCGCAACCAACCAATCCGAATATGTTCAGAAAATACTTGAGATACAGGGCGTGGTCGATGTGCGCGAGATGCTCGTTGGCCGGCGGAATATCTACGTCGAAGTCGTGGGGACGAGTACAAAGGATATCACGCGTATCACGGACACACTCCACGATTCAGGAGTCACGATTGAAAGTTCGGAGATCATGCGCGAGCGGCATATGCAGCCATTCGACCATTTCCATTTCAGTGAAGAAACGGCAGAGGAGCAGCGTGATAGCTAATTTCCAACCCACCTAATTGCGTATTTCACAGTGTTTGAGGATAATAGTGCGGGTATTGCACAGTGACTCTGTGCCAGAACGATAATTTGTGCCTCTCCGTGTGTATTCCACAATCTAACAATATGATTATTAAAAATGATTATATGTGTGGCCAATCGAGGGTCAAATATGCACGAGGATAGACCCGCGATTGGCGATCGTCGCACCACAAAGGGACAGCTTACCCTATTATATAAGCTGCTTGCTGATCACCGGCGTCGGGTTCTCCTCCAATGCCTTCGCAACACCGATGCTTCTTTGTCTGTTTCTGCATTGGTGACGGAGCTTACACAGCGTGACGAGCAAGTCTCGCCGGATGAGAGCACGAATACAGAGATTGCGGTGCATCATATCCACCTCCCGAAACTCGCTGATGCAGGGGTGGTTGAGTATGACCAATCCGCTCAGCAAGCCACCTACAGCGCCCCACCACAGGTCGACGCACTGCTCGAGGAAATGCTGGTGACGGTTTCGACTGGCGAATAGGAATCCTCACTACAGGAATAATACCGAACCGCCCCGCCCGAATAACCCCTCCTCGTGACCAGTGGACAGCCGGCCGGCAGAAACCAGACGGGGTGCCCTCCTAGCTGCAACACAGCGGTTTTCATCTGCTTTCCCACCGGCCAGACAGTCAGTTGGTGTTCTTCTAACCGTCCTCCTGGTAACACACTGGATTTCCTTTGCTTTTCACCGGATAGACAGTCAATCCCTGCTCCTGACAGTCCCGCTGGTGCCACACCAGAGTTCCGCTGTAAGTAGCGCTCGCTCGACAGTCCCACCGTCTTTAGATCAGACTCACTCCTGCTGGTACGCAGAGGACAGTCCAACGTGCTGGTCTGTACCGGCACAAGGGCAGTCCCCTGACTTCCTGTGGACAGTCTGGCAGTGTGCTCACTGCCACTTACTTGTGCGTTCTATGGAAGACGGTTGCTCTCATACTGGCACCCCAGTATGGCGCCCATGTGGCACCCCACCTTTGCCGTCACATGGGTATTCCATGGGTACGTACTACTGGCACCCCAGCCAGTGCACCAAGACTGGTTGACTATGTGCCGCTCATCGGCACCCCACTCCAGTGCGGATACTGGCACCCCTCATCGTCGCTTCGCGGTTTTCTCGGTATGTCCTGGCAGGGCAGACTGTCTCCTCTTCTCGTCTATTACTGGCTCAAGGGTAATCACGGCCACACTCGCTTGTGTTGGCCATCATTCCACCTCTGCTGTCGGTGTGCTGTTGCTGTACTGTTGCAGCCTCCCCGCTGTGCGGTACACTGCTTGGTACTCCTCATGGCGGCTTGCTGCCAGTGCTGTGATGCTGTTCCTGCTACACTGCGTTGGCCTCTGTGGACCCGCTAGGTGCAGTGGTGGACTGTCCCCTTTCGTCAGTCTGTTGTTCCCTCTGGGATCGGCACGGCCTGACTGTCCCACTGTCTCGCTCTCTATGTTCCTCGTGTGACCTCGGTGGACTGTCCTCTCTTTCGATGTTCTTTTTCCTCGGTTGTTCTGCATGGTGGACTGTCCCATTCTTCGTGTCTTGGTTGTCGTCGAGGATTCGCTCTAGCAGACTGTCCGGGTGCTATTGTTCCCGGCTTTCTGCTCTGTCGCATCCTTGCTGATGCCTCTGCTGGTAGCCTGTTGGGGTGCCCTCTTTTCGCGTGTACTGTGTATCATCTGTTTGTGATAGATTGGGGGTGCCCACTGGTCCTTGCTGTCCTGGATTGCCTGCTTTCGTTGCGGGTCGTTCTACTCTGTATTCGGGGGCGGTAGTCCCCGCGTTGTGTCGCGCACACTCCTTTCCAGTTTCTGATAGAATTGAGGGGATGCCCCCTTGCCGTTATTTTTTGGTGTTGTTTACCGCTTCATGCACAGCTATCGGGAGTTATTGATACAGCTGTATAGTGCCCTAATATTGAAGGTGTACTACCTCAATAGTGCTGGGTGTAGGCATACTATGGACTCTGACACCTCCACACCAACCCCTGAAGAAATGCGAGACAAGCTGGGCGACCAGCGCCGGAAAATGCTCGCCACACTCAACCGGGCCGACGAGGCCACATTGGATACATCAACACTTCGACAACGGGCTGACGTTCCAACCGGGAGTATCGACCATCACCTGAAGCTGCTCACCCGGTGGAATCTCATTGAGCAACAGCCGGATCGCACCTACACTGGACAAGGTGGCTCACGTGCTCGCGTGTGGCAGCTCACCGACGACGGAGTGGCATTCATCGAAGAGCATGACGACGTGCTCTCTCCACCAGAAACCGCACAGACTGCTACACGGGTAACGGCGCTTGAAAATCGTATCGAAGATCTCGAAGCAGAAACCCGCCAGCGACGGCAAGTTATCATCGACATCCTCGAAGTCATTTCCGGGGCACAAGACGACGAAACGCAAAAACGAGTACAACAGATCCTCGCCGAGGCCGACACAAAGCTATCGTAATACGCCAAATCCACTGTTTGACTCGGTACTCTCCTCCTCGTCTCTGTTCGTATCGCGTTCACTGCTCACGTTCTCGGTAGTCGGTGCTGTGCCTTCCTCTCGTTCGGTACCCACGTCGTCTTCAGTGTCCATCTCATGCTCGTCTCTCTCACCGTCTGTGCCTGATTCATCGGTACTCCCGACGTTCGATTCCAGCTGATAGCTGGATGCATCGTTCACCAGATCGGTCAGCGGCGTCTGAGTCTCGCCTTCATACAGTCGGATATCCATCGGTGTTTGCGTCTCCGGCGGCACCACGATCACATCCCATTCCACCGCGTCGAGGTCGCCATCCATTTCGTACTCGGGGATCACCGGCGGCTTGATATTCCGCTCGCCACCACTCGGGTAGGCACTTGCGTCGGTGAAGATGTCGGCTGCTGTCTCGAAGCGCGCATGAATGGTGCCCTCACTGTCGCGCAGCACGTATTCGTCAGCATGCTCGTCATGTATCCAGACGTTCTCTCGACTTCCAGGCCGGGTCATCGTCTCTCCGTCGATCGTGAGCATCTGGGTGCCGGTATAGAATCGCCGCTCGTCGACCACCGGGTGATTGCTCCGACAACAAAACGGGTCGTGTGCGACCGTCTCATACACATTTTCGGCGACGTCTTCCGGGCGAAGAACAGACACCGATGTCCGGCGTTGTGAGCTTGGGCGAGATTTTTCACCGTCTGTGACGGTTGCGTGCTGCCAGTCGTGTGTTCACTCTCGATATAGGCGTCTTTCGCTCCCGCAGACGATTCAGGAGAGCGTGATTATCCGATAGGTGGTCACTTTGGCGGTGATCGCTTCGGGATCATCAGTGTCGTCGATTGCAAGCATCTCGTCAACCCGTGCGAGACCGTCCGGCATTGCATCACCGTCTGATCAGGGATCTCGAAGATGAAGCCGAGCTGTGTCATCGGACATAGGCATCGGCCATCGGTGCCCAGTGTTCCGCCCGCCATCATTCTCGCTATCGCCGACGTTCATGAAGCTTCGAGAACGGACCTTCACTTGGCTTTGGCCGCTTTCTTCGCGGTACTCAAGATAGGCCTCTGGGATGTCTTTGAGTACGTGTCGCCACGCACGTTCGGCGGTTTCAACGCCACCCCGTGCAGGTAGATAGTCGGTGAGCCGATCGAGACACGCCTCAATCGGCATGAACTCACCTGGTTGCCCTGCCGAATACTTTCATCGTAGATGGCTTTCAGTGCCGCGTCACGCGACCGGTTGTCGTTAGCCGTATCGAGTGTCTTGGCGCTCGCTTTCTCCGGCGTGACACTCTCGTTCATCCCGCCAAACTTGAGCTGGCGCATCATCTCGTCGTCCGTGAGCGGCGGGACTGCGAACCGCTCCAGACTTTCAGTGATAATCTCCTCCGCTTCGTTTTCGTCGCGAATGTTCGGATACGGCGCGAATGTCTTGAGCTGAGCGCACCAGAGAAACGAGTACCGCCGTCTAACGGAATCCGAGACCAGATTCGATGGTTTCTCGAGTTCGGTGAAATCCTC
>NZ_MEIH01000338.1:0-9025 GCF_001723155.1 Haladaptatus sp. W1 | reverse complement strand
TTCTTGAGCGTCGAAGCGTGGGGCGAACCGGGTATCGTCTGCTCGAAAGCCAACGCCAGTTTCGACCAGAACCTGTTCCTGCTCGACCCCGAGTCGGGCGACTATCGGAAACTCACCGACGACACCGATGCCCGGTATCACGACGTGACGTTCGGTCCCGACGACGACCTCTACTGCGTGACGAACCACGGCGCGGACACCGCGTACGTCGCCCGTCTCGACCTCGATGACGGCACGCCGACGGTCGTCGAGGAGGCCGGGGACTGGAACGTCTCCCACCTCTCGCTTCACGGCGGAACGGGCCGGGTGGTGTGGGTGCGAAACGTCGACGGCTACTCCGAGGTTCACGCCGGACGACTCACGGCCGAGGACGACATCGAACCCCTTTCGACGCCCGACCTCCCCGATGGCGTCGTCTTCGCCGCGGAGTTCGGTCCCGACGGCGACTGTGCCATCTCGATGAGTCGGAGCGACGACCCGAAGAACGTCTTCGTCCTCGACCCGGACACCGGGAGCGCCGAGCGATGGACGAACTTCGGCACGCTCGGCATCCCCCGCGAGACGTTTCTCGAACCAGAAATCGTGCGGTACGAATCGTTCGACGGGCGGGAAATCCCGGCGTACTGGACGCTTCCGCCGAACGCCGAACCGGGCGAAACCCCCGTCATCGTGGATATCCACGGCGGGCCGGAACACCAGCGTCAGCCGTGGTTCTACCCGACGAAACAGTATTTCCTTCAGCAGGGGTACGCCGTTCTCGAACCCAACGTTCGCGGCTCGTCGGGCTACGGCACGGCGTACACGCATCTGGACGACACGGACAAGCGAATGGATTCGGTCGCGGACATCGAGGCGGCGGTCGGATGGCTCCACGAACGGGACGCCGTGGACGCCGACCGAATCGTCGCCTACGGGCGCTCCTACGGCGGTTTCATGGTCCTTGCGGCCATCACGGAGTATCCCGACCTGTGGGCGGCCGCCGTGGATTTCGTCGGCATCGCCGACTTCGAGACGTTCCTCGAAAACACGGGCGAGTGGCGGCGGAGTCACCGCGAGCAGGAGTACGGGTCGCTCGAAAACCGCAACCTGCTTCGGAGCATCAGTCCGATTCACGAGGCGGAGCGAATCTCCTGCCCACTGTTCATCCAACACGGCGCGAACGACCCGCGCGTCCCGGTCGGCGAAGCGAAGCAGATAGCCGAGAGAGTCCGCGAGCGCGGCGTCCCCGTCGAAACCTGCATCTTCGAGGACGAGGGCCACCACACCACGTCGCGCGAGAACCTCATCGAGGAGTTCGAGCGTATCGCCGCCTTCCTCGACGAACACGTGTAGGACGCTCGTCGCCGTGAATCGCCCGAGTAGGCGGTGCCTACCGAGTACAATCGCTCCCATCGACGAAAATACAGGATTCGATTCGCTTCAACCACCGTTCGCCCTCGTTTCTTTTTCGACCACTGGAATTCGTTTTTCGCTCGTCGGTCGAACACGCCGCCGTCGTGCCTTTCTTGCCACGTCGAACGAGACAGAATGTCTACACAATAGTCAGTACCCCTCGCGTCGAACCCCGATGCGGAGTGGATTGGGGTGGGACATATCAGTACGACAGTGACTGTCGCGTATCTTCGAGAGGTAAACGAATGACGGCGTTGTGGAACGAGCGGTCCCGTGCGGTGTTCGTCGCCGCCGGGTTGGGGTTCGGCGGGTACGCCTTCGCGGTCGTCGTGGTGCTCTTCACGGCGCTCGTGCTTTCGGTCGGCGGAATCAACCTCCTCTCCCGTCCGACCCTGTTGGTCGCCGTTTCGATAGTGATGGGTCAAGGCGTCTCCTTCGGCCTGTTCGCGCTGGCGTACCTCCGCTACACCGGACGCGGCCGTTCGTACGTCGGGGTCCGCTTTCCGACGCTTTCGGACCTCGGGTGGACCGTCGGCGGGTTCGTCGTCTTCTACGGCGGCCTCATCGTCGTGTCGCTCGTGCTCACGACGTTCGGGATACAGTCGGCGCAAAACGAACTCGCCAGCATCGGCGAGCAGGACCCGCGGGTGTTTCTCCTGTTGATTCCGCTCTCGTTCCTGCTCATCGGTCCCGGCGAGGAACTGCTGTATCGCGGCGTCGTACAGGAACGACTCCGCGAATCGTTCGGGCGCTGGCCCGCCATCGCGTTGGCGAGCCTCATCTTCGCGTTCGTCCACTTCTTCTCGCTCCAGGGGGCGGGGAAAATCGTCTACCTCGCCATCCTGTTCGTCCTATCGCCCGTCCTCGGGGCGGCTTACGAGTACACCGGCAACCTCGTCGTCTCGGCGCTGATTCACGGCGCGTTCAACGCGCTCCAGTTCGCGCTGGCGTACCTGATGGTGACGGGGCAGTTGCCGTCGTAAGTCGTTACTCCTGTCCTTGCCAGCGCACGATGAGGAACTCGGTGTAGCCGCCGTACGCGATTTCGAGCGATCCGATCCACCAGTTCCACCGCTCGGGAAGCGACATGTCGTCCGGCGCGTCGTCCAAGTGGCCGACGATGGCCCCTGCGGTGAGGTCCATCCCCGAGTGCTTTCGGTACCGCCCGGAATCGGATAGGTCCCGGGCTTCCCGAACGACGACTCTCCGCGCACCCTCGGGTGCGTCGAACCGTTCGCGCAATCGTCGGTCGAGTTCGGTCGGGTTCATTTTAATAGCGCCCTCCGCGTTTTTCCACCCATGCCGACAGTCTTCGCGGTGGACGAATACGAAGCACAGGAGTACGACGCGGTGCTCGTCCAAGAGAACGCAGTCGTCTGTCTTAACGCTGACCCGGGACTCGTCCGCGTCATCCCCTTCCAGAAGGTGAACCACGTCGATGCCGACCCCGAGTTGCACCTCTCCAGTTCCGAAGTTCCGGAATCGTTCTTCGGCGGCGCGGAGTACGCGTTCGTGGACGTATCGAAGTTCGACCGAATCGAGCGTCATCTGGAGGATATCGAGAGAGAGCAGTACTGACCGGTTACAGTTTTGTCCATCTCGTATCGGTGTTGCCCATCGGCAAGTGCCAGCGCTGTTCTGCGACCAACGGGTCGCGCCGCCGGAGTTCGATCCGCGCGTCGAACAGCGGCGACAACCGAGCGACCTCGCTCGAGTCGTCCGGAACGGGGAGATGGACGTGTCCGATACCCTTGACGCCGCGGATGAGCGCCATCACCGTGCGGAGAAATCGCGTCACTGCGGCGCGGTCGTTCGTTTCGAGCAGTCGTTCCAGCGAATCGATGCTGACCCGGAGTTCGGCGGGCGAAAGCCCCGATGCGCTGTGGTCGAAATGGCCGACCGCTCGAAGGAGTTCCGCGCGGATGTATTCGAGTTCGGTTCGCCCCTCGTCACGTTCGGCCGAGGCGTCCGTCCCGACGTCGGTCGGGGTGATGACGCGGACGTTGGGGTCCTCTCGTTTCACCCCCGGCGGGAGTCCGCCGTCGATGTCGGCGGTGGTCGTCCGGGTCGCAACGAGGACGTGTTTCCGGTCGCAACACGGGTCACCCGAAAGCCGACGTATCGCCTGTAGCGTGACGCTCCGCGCCACCGCACCGGTTATCAGCAGGACACAGCCCTGCTGTTTCAGTTCCCGCAACGTGGCCCCGAAATCGCGTTCCCCATCGTCCCGGTATTGGTTCCGCACGAATGATATTCTTCGCTGACCGTTCATACTTCGAGACTATAATTCTTGTTGTTTAAATTTTATTTTTTGTCATTATTGATTCGATGAATTCTTCCTGTTCACGTCGGGTACGTATCGTTTCCATCGTCATGGCGACTGTCATTTTCGTCCGTGCCTTCTTCGACCGTTTCCGGTTCCGGTTTCGCGTCCGTTTCGTCCGGCGTCTCCGTCGTCGGTTCCGTCCCGTCGTCCGCCGGTTCGCTTGTCACCTTTTCGTCCGTCTCTTGTGTCGAGTCCTCGCTTCCCGTCGCGTTTCCTGTCGCGCCTTCCGTCGTTTCGGTTCCGTCCCGTCGTCCGCCCGTCGCGCTCGTCACTTCGCTCGCCTGTATCGGGTTCCCCTGCATCAGGTCGGGAAGGACGACGCGGTTGAACTGGACGAGTAGCACGAGCAACAGCGGCCCGAGAAAGAGTCCGTACCATCCGAACAGGAGGGGGCCGAAGATGTACGCGAACAGCATCAACCCGACGTGCAGTTCGCGTCCCGTGATGTACGGGCGGATGATGACCTCGGCCACGAGGTCGATGACGACGACGAACAGCGCGACGAACGCCACGGGGAACCAGAGGGTCCGCGGCCCGACGTCGAACGACCGAACGACGAGGTACGCCGTGATGGGAACGTAGACCAGTTTCGTCCCGACGACGGGAACGAGGCTGGCGACGCCGGTCAACAACCCCAGCAGGGTCGGCAGCGGGACCGAAAGCCCGGACGGCGCGAAGATGTTGGCGAGGTTGTACACCACCGCGGCGGCGAGTCCGACGACGAATGCGTTGAGGATGTTGCCGAAATATACCGTCTGCAGGCTCCGGTCAACCGCCTCGACGTAGGTGTACGCCGTGCTCCGCTCGCCGCCGATATCGCTGACGAACCAGCGAACCAGTTTGTCGTCGTCCCGAAGCAGGTAGAAGGCGAACGCGAGCGCGACGAACAACTGCAGAAGTCCGGTCCCGAACGCCGCCACCACGTTCGCGGCGGTTGTGAGCAGTTCCGGACCGCCAAAGCGCATGAACTCCCCCTGACTCTGCTGGGCCAGTTCGAGGATTCGTTGCGGATGGACCGTCAGCGACGACAGGTCGAAATACGGCCGGAGCACGCCCTCGTACCCCTGCAACGACTCACCGGCGATTTCGGCGACCTCGACCGCGCTCACGGCGACCGCGTAGGAGACGAGGAGCACGACGGGGAGCGCGACCGTCACCAGCGCCGCGGCCGCCGTCAGCCCCGGATGGCCGAGTCGGTGCTCCAAGCGGTCGTATATCGGCCGCGTCGCGTAGTACATGAACAGGCCGAGCACGAACGTCCCTTCAAACGAGTAGAATACGAACAGGACGACGACGCCGAGAACAAGGCCGACCACCCACCACGCGAGGCGCGACCGCCCTTGCAGTAGCGTTAGATTTTCATCCATCGTATCGTTGGGTCCCCACCCATTACCGTCCGTACGCGGGCCGACGCTATATCGGTCGGGGTCCCCGAAAGACCACCTCGACTTTTATCCGGGCAGGTTGTACTGCCACCGATGTACGAACGGATTCTGGTTCCGGTCGACGGGGGAAGCGAATCGCGGGAGGCGGTGAGCCACGCGCTCGACATCGCCGACAAATACGACGCGACGATGTACGTCCTTCACGTCGTCAGCGAACAGTTGGTCGGCGACGCGGAGGAACTCGAAGCGGCGGGCGAACAGGTCACCGACGAAATTGTCGAGCGGGCGACCGAACACGGCGTCGATGTCGTCGCCGACGTCACCGACGGTCGTCCGTCCGACCGCATTCTCGGCTACGCCGACGAACGGAACGTCGACCTCATCGTGATGGGGACGCACGGTCGAACCGGCGTCGGCAGGGTGCTCCTCGGGAGTGTCGCCGAGCGCGTCGCGCGCCACTCGGACGTTCCCGTCCTGCTGGTTCGGTCCGCCGGTGTGCGAACGGTCGAGTCCGCCGAGCAGGCGACCGGCGTCGCCGGCGACGCCCTCGCGGCCGAGGGGTACGACGACGTGTCCGTCACGGAGCAACCCTACCGGGCGGCCAACACCTGGATAGTTCGGGCGTCGGCGGAGGGTGAGACGTTCAACGTCCACGTGGACCCGGTGACGGGCGAGACGAGCGTGGCGCGCATCCGCCCGCGGGACTGAGCCGCTTCGTTCATTCGGTTCGTTCCCGTCCGGGCGTCGCCGGGTGCCGCCGTTTGTGGTGGGTTTCGACGTGGCCGTTGACGATTTCCCAGACCGTTTCTATCGGGATGTCGAGTTCCTCGGCGACCGTCTCGGCGCGATACCGGCGGTCCACCACGTAGTGAAGCACGGCGTCGATGCGGTCGTACGAGGCCCCGAGTTCGTCTTCGTCGGTCTGTTCGGCCCACAGCCCCGCAGTCGAGGGTTTTTCGACGATACGGCAGGGAAGCCCGACGTGACGTGCGAGCGCCCGAACCTCCGTCTTGTAGAGGTTTGCCAGCGGTAGCAAGTCACAGCCGCCGTCGCCGTGTTTCGTGAAGTAGCCGAGCAGTCGCTCCGACCGATTGCCGGTTCCGAGGACGAGTTTGGACTGCGTGTTCGCCGCGTAGTAGAGACAGGTCATGCGCAGTCGCGCGGTGGCGTTGCCGAGCGCGCGAATCCGTTCGTCGCGGTCCTCGTCGCCGACGAGGAGGTCCTCGAAACAGCGAACGAGCGGTTGGAGGTGGATTTCCCGGTAGTCGATGCCGAGCGCCTCGGCCACGGTCAGCGCGTCGTGACACCCCGCCTCGGCGGTCAGGTTGCAGGGAAGCAACAGCCCGAACACGCGGTCGGGTCCGAGCGCGTCCACCGCGAGGGACGCCGCCAGCGTGGAATCGACGCCGCCGCTCATCCCGACGACGACGCCGTTCGCGTTCGACCGCTCGACGTACTCCTCGATGAACAGGGTGACCTGCCGGTACGTCGCCGCCACGTTCTCCTCGTCGGTCAGCAGTTCGGTCGGTGGGAGGGTCGATGTCGTCACGTTTTCACCTCGTGGTAGCAGGGACACCCCCACATTCGTCCACGCCGAGCCGTCTTGTTGGGGAGATATTGTCTTTCGAGGCGGATTTTGGAAACGTTTGGGCTCGTATTCACATCTAATCGAAACATTCTGGCACTATAAAACGCTTCTCGTGTGTGAATTCATACTTTTTGGATTGTGTTTTAGGTGTTTAATGACAGCCTCATCCACCACTCAAAATCACTGTGCACGTCGAGGCGCACCCTCTCAATTAATAGCAAAATAATTTCCTTTTCATTTGTTGACGAACGTCCGGTTATTCACTTTTCAAACGCTCACTCCTGGACGCTTTATGACCTTATACAGAATATATCTGATTGTAAACTGACCGCACGTCAACAACTATCAGTACAATCGGACATTCGTAAACGCTTAGGTTTATGTTCTTCTGAATCACGATTCTACACCGTGACTTGGACTACAAATGCGGTGGAAATAGGTGAAAAGGTAAACAATTCGGCTGTGTTGGACCGTTCGGGACTGACCGAGGAGCGTGGTCGCTGATGGTCGATTTGAACGCCATCGCGTCGGGCGTCAACAGCGTGTGGGTGCTCACCGTCTCGTTCCTCATCTTCTTCATGCAACCGGGCTTCGCCATGCTGGAGGCCGGACAGGTTCGTGCGAAGAACGTCGCCAACGTGCTGATGAAGAACATGATGGACTGGTGTCTCGGCGTCCTCATCTACTTCCTCGTCGGCTCCGGAATCGCATTCATCGCCGGTGGACTCACCTCGTCCGGGGGATTCTCGTTGGCGTCGGCGTTCGCCTACGTCAACAACCCCGACGATTGGGTCAACTGGCTGTTCGGTGCCGTCTTCGCCATGACCGCCGCCACCATCGTCAGCGGCGCGGTCGCGGAACGGCTGAAGTTCAAGGCGTACCTGTTCTACTCCATCGCGCTGACGGCGGTCATCTACCCCGTCGTTCAGGGCTTCGCGTGGGGCGGCGGCCTGCTCTCCGCGGGCGGCTACCTCGGACAGGCCGTCGGCTCCGCCTTCGGCGTCGCGGGTGGCGTCGGGTACATGGACTTCGCGGGCGCGACCGTGGTTCACATGCTCGGCGGCATCGCCGGACTCGTGGGCGCGTACATGGTCGGCCCTCGTCGCGGTCGCTTCGACAAGGACGGCAACAGCGTTCCGATTCCCGGCCACTCGCTGACGCTCGTGATGCTCGGCACGTTCATCCTCGCCTTCGGCTGGTACGGCTTCAACGTCGGGACGCAGGCGAGTGTTCTCTCCGTGGAGAACGGTGCTCTCCAGTTCGCGGGTGCCACGCTCGGCCGCGTCGCGCTCAACACCACCCTCGGAATGGGTGCGGGCGCGGTCGCCGCCGCGCTGACGACGACGTACCTCGAAGGCAAGCCCGACCCGCTGTTCACGGCAAACGGCCTGCTCGCTGGCCTCGTCGCCGTTACCGGTGCGGTTCCGCACGTCACGTGGTTCGGCGGCATCGCGCTCGGCCTCATCGCGGGCGTGCAGGTCCCGCTCGTCTACCGCTGGGTCGTCGATACGCTCAAAGTCGATGACGTGTGCGGCGTATTCTGTGTCCACGGGAGTGCGGGTGCCATCGGGACGTGGCTCATTCCCGTCTTCGCCGTATCGGGCTTCTCGCTCGCCCAGTTCACCATGCAGACCCTCGGTATCGCGGTCATCACCGTCTGGACGCTCGTCACGACCTCCCTCATCTTCAAGCTCGCCGACGTGACCGTCGGCCTGCGCGTCGACGAGAAGGAAGAACACACCGGACTCGACAGCTCCGAACACGGCATCGTCGCCTACCCCGAATTCGTCGAATCGTTCGACGAAACCGGCGGCGGTTCCCCGACTGGGACCGCGGACGGCCCCGCACTGGCGGACGGAGGTGAGAACAAATGAGCGCCGACTCCGGAATCGAGATGGTCGTGGCCATCATTCGCCCCGCTCGACTGGAGAACGTCAAGCGAGCGCTGGTCGAAGCCGGTGCGCCGAGTCTGACCGTCACGAACGTCTCTGGGCGGGGTAGCCAACCCGCGACGAAGAGCCAATGGCGCGGCGAGGAGTACGTCGTGGACCTCCACCAGAAGGTCAAAATCGAGTGCGTCGTCGCCGACACCCCCGCCGAAGACGTCGTGGAAGCCATCCGCGAGGCCGCCTGTACCGGCGAACCCGGCGACGGGAAGATATTCGTCCTCCCCGTCAGCGACGCCTGTCAGGTCCGAACCGGGAAACGCGGCCCGGACGCGGTGTAGCCCGACCTTCGTTCCGAGGAACCGTTTTTCGACTGTGCAACCGTGCCCGCTCTCCGCCGTTCGTCGTCCGTCTCGTTTTTCGGTCCGTCGTCCGATACCGACGAGGT
>NZ_MEIH01000337.1:0-34854 GCF_001723155.1 Haladaptatus sp. W1 | reverse complement strand
TACGTCGTGGACCTCCACCAGAAGGTCAAAATCGAGTGCGTCGTCGCCGACACCCCCGCCGAAGACGTCGTGGAAGCCATCCGCGAGGCCGCCTGTACCGGCGAACCCGGCGACGGGAAGATATTCGTCCTCCCCGTCAGCGACGCCTGTCAGGTCCGAACCGGGAAACGCGGCCCGGACGCGGTGTAGCCCGACCTTCGTTCCGAGGAACCGTTTTTCGACTGTGCAACCGTGCCCGCTCTCCGCCGTTCGTCGTCCGTCTCGTTTTTCGGTCCGTCGTCCGATACCGACGAGGTTGCCGAGGGGGTGAACTTTTACCCCGTCTGCTACGTCTGTCCAACCATGCCGAACGCTTTCGCGGAACGAACTCGCCGGAGTCAACAGCGATTGGAGACGGCCGATGCGGACGCACTCGTCCTCTTTCCCAGCACGAACCTGTTCTACGTCTCCGGGTTCGAGGAACACCCCGCCGAACGACATCTCTTCCTGTTCGTCCCGAAGGACGGCGACCCCGCCTTTGTCGTCCCCGATATGTACGGCGAGCAGATAGCCGAGGAGTCGTGGGTCTCCGACGTGCGGACGTGGAGCGACGGCGACGACCCGCTCTCCCTCGTGAAAGACGTCGCCGACGAGTTCGACCTCCACGGCGGCCACCTCCTCGTTGACGACACGATGTGGGCGCTGTTCACCCAGGACCTCCGCCGCGCGCTCCCCGACGCGACCTTCGGACTGGCGAGCGAGGTGCTCGAACCGCTCCGAATGCGCAAGGACGACGCCGAAATCGAGGCGTTGCGGACGGCTGGCGAGGTCGCGGACCGCGCCAGCGTCGAAATCCGGGAACTCGGCGAGGACGCCATCGGCATGACCGAAACCGAACTCGCGGCCGAAATCGAGTCCAGACTCGCCGACGCGGGCGGCGACGACCCCGCCTTCGGCACCATCGTCGGGTCCGGCCCGAACGGTGCGAAACCCCACCACGGTCACGGCGACCGGAAAATAGAGTACGGCGACCCCGTGGTCCTCGACTTCGGCGCGTTCGTCGGCGGCTACCCCGGCGACCAGACCCGAACCGTCGTGTTCGCCGGTGACCCGCCGGAGGAGTACGAACGGGTTCATCAGACCGTCCTCGAAGCAGAACAGGCGGGCGTCGAGGCCGTCGAACCCGGCGTCACTGCCGAGTCGGTGGACCAAGCCGCCCGCGAGGTCATCGAGTCTTACGGCTACGGCGAGGAGTTCATCCACCGAACCGGACACGGCGTCGGCTTGGACGTCCACGAAGGGCCGTACATCGTCGAGGGCAACGACTTGGAACTCGAACCCGGCATGGTGTTCAGCGTCGAACCCGGCATCTACCTCCCCGGTGAGTTCGGCGTCCGAATCGAGGATTTGGTCGTCGTCACGGAGGACGGCTGTGAACGCCTGAACGACTCGCCGCGAACGTGGCAGGCGCTCTGAGGGATCGAGTTTCGCCGCGGTTGTTCACTCGTTTTCGCGGTAGTGCTGGGCGTACATCATGGCGAACACTCCGAAGGCCGGAACGAGGTTCGCCACCGTCCCGGTGGTTTCGTCCATCGGAACGAGTTGGTACAGTGCGCGACTGATACCGCCGAGTACGAACAGGGAACCGGCGACTATCGATAGGGTGCTATCCGCTCCGTGGAAGTACAGTTCCCAAACGCCCACGAGAACGATCACGGTCGGGAACGCCCACCAGACCACGGTCTCGAACGGTGGATAGAACGCCATCGTCGCGCCGAGAACGGCGCTTCCGACGACGAGCATCGCTAAACGGCCGAAGGGATGGTCCGCGAGTCGGTCCGCATATTTCACCGCGTTCATGATTTCGTGCCGTTCCGTTATCTACCGGTACTCCTCCTCCGGTTAAAAATGTACGTCAACCGATCGGTCGCCCGACGACGACTCCGCATCTCCGCTTTTCGTCTCGTTGCCCGAACTCATCCACGTCGCATTCAGAGCGGTTGCTGTGGGTTCACGATAGGGCCGTCGGGGCCGAGTCCGACCGTCGCCTCGACGCCGAACACGTCGGCGAGCAGTTCCTCGGTGACGACTTCGCTCGGGGGTCCCCAGTCGTACGGTTCGCCGTCGCGCAAGGCGACGAGGTTGTCGGCGTAGCGCGCGGCTTGCGAGATGTCATGGAGAACGACGCCGATGGTCAAGTTCTCTTCGCGCGCGAGGGTTTGCACGACTTCGAGAACGCGCAACTGGTGGCGCAAATCGAGGTACGTCGTCGGCTCGTCCAGCAGGAGCACGTCGGTTTCCTGTGCCAGCACCATGGCGATCCACGCCAACTGTCGTTGTCCACCACTGAGGCTGTTCATCGCCTCGTCCCGGAGGTGGGTGACCCCGGCGCGTTCGAGGGCTGTTTCGACCGCCTCGTGGTCTTTCATCGTCTTCGACTCGAAGAACCCCCGGTGCGGATAGCGTCCGTGGTACGCGAGTTCCTCGACGGTTAACCCGCTAGGGGCTTCGTTCTGCTGTGAGAGGAGACCGAGTTTCCGCGCCAACGCCTTCGTTCCCAACGACTGGATGTCCTCGCCGTCGAGTTGGACCCCGCCGCTCTCGGGTTCGAGTTCCCGCGAGAGAGCCTTGAGCAGCGTGCTCTTCCCGCTCCCGTTCGGTCCGACGAGCGCGGTAATTTCTCCCTCCGGGAGGACGATGGAGTCACACTCGACGATGATTCCCGAGTTCGGGTAGCCGATTTCGAGTTCCTTGCCGAACAGCTCGCTGGCTTCGGGGTTCGGTTCGTCGTTCGCTTTTTCTTCCATTCCAGCGTCCGTTTGCCCGTTCATCGTGATTTTTCCTCCAGCAGGTGCGTTCGAAGCAGTTCGCGGCCCCGCTCGGCGCGCGCCGCCCGCTCCTCTTCGTCCAGTTCGAGCGCCCGGTACTCCCGCTTGAGCCGCTCTTTCACGTCGGCCAACTCCGCGTCGGTCGCGTCCTCGGGTGCGCTCTCCGCCACGAGCGAGTCCATGCTCTCTTCCCACTTCGCGCCGCTGTAACGGCCGGGTTGGACCGTCCAGTCGTAGTAGTGGTCCGCGATTCCGTCCCACAGTTCCTCGTCCTCTCGGCGAACGTCGCGGATGAGGGACAGCGCGGCTCGCGCCCCGTCGCCCGCGTTGACGATGGCCTGATGTTCCGACTCGTCACCCAGACAGCCGGTCACGTACAGCCCTTCGACCGGTGTTCGTCCGTCCCGGTCCACATCGGTCAGTTCGCCCTCGAAGTCGGACAGATAGTTGTCGTCGTACAGCGAGGCGGCGATAACCCGAGTCGCTTCCACCGGTTCCTCCTCGCCTTGCACGTCGATTCGGAACCCGTCGTCGGTTCGCTCGACGTCGAGGACCATTGAGTCGCGCATCGTACACCCCTCCAACGTCGCCTGCTCGCGTCCCAGTTCGAGGAAGGTGTCGGGAGAAATTCCGCCGGGGAAGCCGAGGAAGTTCTCCAGATGCACGCACTGGCGAATCGCCGAGACGCCGCCGTCGAGGACGACCGTATCGAGACCGTACCGGGCGACGAACACGGCCGCCGAGAGGCCGGACGCGCCGCCGCCGACGATGGCTACGTCCCGCGGCATCAGAGTTCACCCACCTTATGGCGCTTCCGCATGAGATAGAGGAAGTACGGCCCGCCGAGCAGTCCGGTGACGATTCCGACCGGTACCTGTATCGGGTTGAGCGCGAGTCGAGCGCCCACGTCCGCGACGACGACCAGCGCCGGTCCGGCGAACAGGCTCCCGACGATGAGCTTTCGATAGTCGCTCCCGACGACGTTCCGGACGACGTGCGGGACGATGAGGCCGACGAAGCCGACGATTCCGGCGACGGAAATCGCGGCACTGGCGGCGAGAATCGCCAGCGTCGAGAGCGCGAACCGGACGCGTTCGACGGACATCCCCAGCGAGCGGGCGGTTCGTTCGCCGAGCAGGAGGACGTTCAGTTGGCGGGAGGCCAGCAGCGAAAGGGGAAGTATCACCAGCGTCGGAACGAGGATGATTCGAACCTGCTCCCACCCGGTGCCGGTGAGTGACCCCGTGGTCCACGAGAGGGCCGTCTGCACCACGCCGATGTCCTGCGCGAAGAAGAAGAGGCCGCGCTGGAGCGAGGAGCAGATGGTGCCGACGATGACCCCGGCGAGAACGAGGCGGACGGGACTCGTCCCGCCCTTCCACGCGATGGCGTAGACGACGATGAACGCCGCGATACCGCCGAGCGCGGCGAAGACGGGCAGGAAGACCGACAGGCCGCTGAAGACGACGAGGGTGAGGAGCACCGCCAACCCGGCCCCGTGACTGACGCCGAGGATGTAGGGACTCGCCAGTTCGTTGCGCGTGACGGCCTGAAATATCGCGCCCGAGACGGCGAGGTTCGCGCCGACGAAGATGCCGACGAACACGCGCGGCAGGCGGAGGCTCCAGATAACCGTCGTGGTGTTGTCGAGCGTCACGTTCTTCGGTATCTCGGAGCCGAGCAGAAGGGCCCCGAGCACGTCCGGGTTCGTGATGACCTTCGGGTCGAATACGGCGTTCCACGCCTGCGTGAGCGTCGTCGAGTACGCCCCGAAGCTGACCTGCACGAGCGCCGAAATCACGACGACAGCGATACAAGCGAGGACGAGCGCCGCCAGCGACCCGTCGAACCGCTCTTCAACCGTCGTTTCACTGTTCTCCATCATCCGTGTCCCCTCGTTCTCGATTTCCCATTGATGTCACTGTCCGGCGAGCGCTACCGGGTTCGCCGTCTCCGCTCTATTTTTAGGTTAACCTAAAACAAGATAAGGACTTTGATTCTCGACACGGTTGCCGAGTCGTGGTGATATGGGACGACGCGGGCAGTTGATGCCTACCGTACCCGTGTCGCACTGACTTCCTACTTCGTCGGGCGGTTCGTATCTCGTCCATCTATCGGTCGGGTCCGCGCTTCGAACCCGCCGCTTCGAGTCGTGGGAGCGGCGGCGAACCCGACGGAAATCCGCGTATCCGACCGGGTATCGTCTCGGTTCGCTCGCTCCCGCGTCATTCTTTAGGCTAACCTAAACATACGTAAACCTTCCCCTTTTTCGGCCTGCCTAAAACACCGTCGGTCGTCCGCCGATAAATTTTCGATCCGAGCGCGGAACCTGACGGTTCAGTTTCAAGTACGGGCCTGGCGTACTCCGATTCGAGAATGGGGAAACGATACGATGGGGGAACAAGACGACATCGGACAGCGACCAGCACTGCGTTCTCTGTCCGGCAGACGACTCGAAACGATGGGGAGACGGCGGTTCATCACGACGCTCGCGGGTGCCGGATTGGGTTCGATGGCCGCCCTGCTCACGCCGGACGACGTTCGCGCGGCCGGACGGGACGAAGTACCGCTCGTGTACGGCCACGGCCGCGATTTCGAACCGCTCACGACGACGGTTCCGGCGGACTGGTTCGCCGACCTCCGCGCCGCGTTCGACGCGCACGACCGCCTCGACCTGCTATCTCGGTCCGGCGTCGTCGGTAGCGCCGTCGTCCCCGGGGAGTTCGGCGGCCGAAACGCCGCCCTCGCGGTGGACGTGACCGACGACGAAGCGACCGGTTCCGTGCCCGAGCGCGTCGGCGACGTCGCCGTTGAAGTGAACCGCGTCGAATCGACCGCGAGCGAACAGCGCACCGAATCCGGCGACGCGTCGTTCGACGGCAACCACATTCCGGGGAGCGTCGAATGTGGAAGCAAGGACGCGTTCGCGACGCTCTCCCCGGCGATGTACGACGGCGAGACGCCGTTTTTCACCACGTCGAATCACCTCTACGGCGACGACGGCGAGCAGCATCGCGGCGAACCGTTCTACGTCAAGCGCCGCGACGGCTGGCGAAAAGTCGGCGAGGTGCGACGTGGTTACGCGTTGGACGATTTCGTCCGCATCGACCCCGTGAACGGTGCGGTTCCGGCGAGCGCCATCGACGGCAGTTCGCCGTCCGTCGTCATGGGACAGTTCACGCGCGCCGGCCTCGCGCGGGTCAAAGCACACGGGTCGAAACTGAAAAAGAGAGCAGTCGTCTCGGGCTTCACGTCCGGCGCGATTCAGGCCATCGACGGGATGACTTGCGCGTACGGCACCGTCTGCAAACACGGCCAACTGAAGTGGGGGTCCCAATCCTCGTTCACCGACGGCGACAGCGGGAGCGTCAGTTACCATCCCGACCTCGAACGCCCGGAGGACGGCCTCCTCGTCGCCGGGATGAACAACGCCCGCACGTGGTGGCCCGGCGAAGATTACATCTGGGGGACCGCCGCCTACCGACTCACGGCCAACCACGGGTTCACGTTCTCGCCGCCGACCGCTGGCGCTCCGTGAACTCCAGTTTGACGACGGTCCGGCCGCCGAGTTCGTCGGAAATCCGCGCCGCAATTTCCTTCGCCAATCCGGGATACCGTTTTCCGGACGGGCGTGTCACGAGCACCGTCACGTGCTGTCTGTCGTCCACGAGTCCCATATCGTCGAACTCGACGTTCACCTTCACGAGGTCCAGCGATTTGTACTGCTCTCCCTCCAAAAGCTTCTGTACCTCCCTGTTCGCCGTGTTCTCGGTGTGGACCTGCTGGGCCATCAGCGCCCCCGCCCCGGCGAACGAGACGAGCAGGACGACGACCGCGACGACCGTCGGTGCGGCTTTCCGAAGGGTCGTCCCGTCTTTCGGTCGATAGCCGAGTCCCCAGAGGACGCCGCTTCCGGCGGCGTTGATGGAGACGACGTTCACCACGAGCAGGACGAACGCGCCGAACGCGAGCACCGGCGGTCCCCACGCCAAGCCGACGCCGACCGCGGCCGCCGCGGGGATGAGCGCCGCCGCGATCATGACGCCGACGAGCGACACCGGCAGGGCGGTTGCGAGTCCCAACGCCCCCGCCGCACCGGCACAGAGGCCGACCGCGAGCGAGAGGAACCCGGGCGAGGTGCGTTGACTTATCTGGTTCACCGTCGCCACGTTGAGCGCGGGTGGAATGAACTGGGCCGATTTGAGCGCCCAGCCGAAAATCGTCGCGCTGACGATGGCGACCGCGAGTCCGAGCACTTGCGACCACAACCCGTCGCGTATCATGTCGCGGTCGTTCAACACGAGTCCGACGCTGGTCGTCATCGCCGACCCCACTTGCGGGGCGATGACCATCGACCCCACGACGAGCGCGGGCGAATCGAGCAACAACCCGGCGGTTGCGACGATAGCGGACAGCACGGTCATGGCGTAGTACGTCACCGGACTCGGGTTCATCCCGAGCGCCTTCGTCCGAATTTCCTCCGTGGCGATGCTGTCGTCCTCGTCGCCTCCCTTGACGAACCTATCTTCCAACTCCGCGATGTTCGGCGTCCGGGCCGTCTCCAGACTCCCGACGACGGTGTAGCCGTCCTCGTCCAACCCCGCGTCTCGAAGGGCCGTGAGAACGGCGTCCACTGCTTGCGTCGGGACCGGAAACTGAACGACCGCCGCCTCGTTCCCGTCGCTGTCCTCGCGGGTGAGCACGTAATCGATGTGCTCGTCGTCGAGCACGGAAAGAACCTCGTTCCGGCAGTCGTCCGGAACGAGCACCTGAATGAGACGCATGCCCGGACCAACCGACCAGGGGATGAAAACCCCTCCGGCCGGAGCGGGTCGCTCACTGGTCGAAAAAGGTCTTCAGCAGTTTCGCCTGCGCGTGTCGGAGATGCTGGTGGAACGTCGGTGCCGACACGTCGAGCAACTCGGCGACCTCCTCGCCCGTGCTGTCCCGCGGCCACTCGAAAAACCCGGCGAGATAGGCGGTTTCCAGCGCCGTCCGCTGCCGGTCGGTCAGCGACTCCGAGAGCTGCATGCGGAACTCCGTCGCCGTCTTCTCGGGTTTCTCCCGTTCGCGTTGGGCGACGACGCAAGCGCCCGGCGCGATGTTCTTCACCGCCTCGACCACCCCTCTGATACTCGCGTCCATCGGGAGTTCGACCGTTCCACGGGTGCGGTTTTCATCGGCTTCGACGTATCCGATTGCTGCCCCCCGGTCAACGAGCGCCTTGACGAACGACGGTCCCTCGTAGGTCACCTCGAAGACGCACTCGTCGTTGCGTTCGCGGATGAGTCGCGTGTTCGCTATCCCCGTCGCTCGCGCGGTTCGTTCGAGAACGACGTCCGACGACACGCCGGACGCGGTGATGAAACAGTGAATCTCTCCCGTCGGTGCCATCGTCGTCCCCAAGAGGGTGAACGTACAGTCGAGTTCCTGTGGGACGCGGATGAAGTAATGCTCGGCGCTCTCTATCTCCATCTCCACTTCGACCACGCAGTCGGACACCAGCGCCTTCCTGCTCTCTATGGCGGCAATCGCCATTCCCATCGTTTCCCCGAGTTCGACCAGCACTTCCCGCTCTCGGTCGTCGAACGCTCCTATCCGGTCCGTATGCACGGCGAGAATCCCGTAGCAGGTTTCGTCGTACCGAATCGGGATGGCGGCCATCGAGTGCGTCCCTCCATCGAGCGACTCCGCCGTCCACGACTCGAACTCCGGACGGGTCGTCACCTCGTCGACGACGACCGCCCGTCCCGTCGCTCGCGCTTCGGCGACCGGACAGTCGCATCCGGTCTCGGTCGTTTCCGCCGACTCCAAATACATGTCGTCGCCCCCGTTCGCTACCGTGCGGATGGTTTCGACGCCCATCTCGCACTCGCCGACCCACGCGAACTCGTACGGCCCCGCCGACGCCAATCTATCTACGACTGTCTCCTCTATCTCCTCCCGGCTCGTCGCTTGCACCAACGCGCGGTCCACGTCACGGATGACCTCGTTGATTCGGTTCAGTTCCACCAGCTCGGCGCGTTGCGCCGAGAGCGTCTCCTCGCGCTCCGCCCGGTCGAGCGCCGACTGGACGTTCGTCGCCAATATCTCCGCGAAATCCCGGACGTACTCGTCCAACTTCGCCATCGAACGCGACCCCAGTAGGAAGACGCCGTGCTCGGCCAAGGGTATCACCATCTCCTGTTCGGCCGTCAACTCCCGGCCGTCCGCCCCGTACTCTGTTCTGTCCTCGAATACTGCAACTTCACCCGACTCGAACGCTCTCCACGCGGGTCCGTTCCCGTCCTCGGAGCGCGGAATCTCGTCCGGTATCCCCTCGGTCGCCTCCGTCACGGCGACCGGCCGGAGGACGTCCCTCTCGTCGTTCACGAGATAGATACCCGACAGCGACAGTCCCAACTCTTCTCCCGCGGCTTCGACCGCTATTTCACAGATGTCGGTCTTCGTCTCGGCCGTCATGAGCTCCCGCGTCGCCGACCGCAAGGATTCGAGCGTCCGCTCGCGCGCCTCCCGTTCCGAGATGTCCTTGAAGATGCCGTGGATGACTTCCCGGCCACCGAGTTGGGTGCGATTCGCGCTGATTTCAACGGGAATTTGCTCGCCGTCCGAACGAACGACCGAGAGGTGCTCCGAGCTTCTGGATATCCCTCCCCCGTTCGCGTGCTTGTCGAAGATTTTCCGATACCGTTCGTGGTGCTCCGTGGGGTGTATCTCCCACTGATACATCCCGCAAATCTCGTTTCGAGGTCGGTCGAGGAGCTCTTCCGCCGCCGCGTTCGCGTCCACGATTTCCCCCGTTTCGGTGTCGGCGACGAGGATGGCTTCCGGACTCGCCGCGACCAGCTTTCGATAGCGTTCGCGCGACGCTTCCAGTTCCGTCTCCACCGTCCGCCGCTCCGAAATGTCGCGGATGGCTCCGGTTATCAACTCGTCGCCGTTGCAGGCTTCGCTCCGAAACGATAGCGTGACCGGAATTTCGTGGCCGTCTCGGTGCCGCGCTATCGTCTCCACAGACTCCCAATCGAGTCGTCGTTCACCCGTTTCCACGTACCGCTGCAGCGATTCCTCGTGCACCGGCGCCAGCCGGTCCGGGATGACCCGCGTCAACGACGTTCCGATTATTTCATCCGGGTCGTAGCCGAGCACCCGCTCGAATCCCTCGTTGACGTAGCGAATATCACCCGATTCGTCTATCGTCACGACGGCATCCGCGAGTCCTTCGAGAACCGCCTCCGCCCGTGATAGCATCCGTTCGTTCCGATAGCAGGTGACGGCACGTTCTATCTTCTGCGAGAGGATGGTCCGACTGTCGGGACCAACACAGTCGGTCACCTCCATCGAAAACGCCGCTTCGACCGTCCGTTCGTCGTCGGTCACGATGAAAAACGGAAGGCTCGCGTCGCGTTCGCGTACCGCCGCCAGCACGGCGAGCGCGTCGCATTCGGGTGGTCCGTGTCCACAGACGATGCAGTCCGTCGTTTCGAGTCGGGCGAGCGCGTCTTCGGCACTCGTCCTCTCCTCCGTAATCCCCTGGCGCTCACCGTTGCCATCGACGCCAATGTGGAGGATCTGTGGCGTCTCCGGGTATCCTTCATAGAGGGGAATTATAACATAAAGTCGCCGCGGCCTTCTCTATGTTTCGGTGGAACGCGAACGATTAATAGCCGTCCGTGTCAGCCGACAGGTATGAGGCTGGAGGATTACTGGGGCGTCGGGCCGAAGACGAGCGAACTGCTCGAAGCCGAACTGGGAGTCGAACGTGCGATTCGGGCCATCGAATCGAGCGACGTTCGCGCGCTGACGAACGCGGGGCTGTCCCGCGGCCGAGCGACGCGAATCCTTCGACAGGCCAACGGCGGCGACGGGATGGCCGTGCTCGCCACCCGCGACGCCCGCTCGGTGTACAAATCGCTGCTCGATATCGCGAGCGACTACGCCGTCACGCCCGACGCTGGCGACCGAATTCGCGTGCTGACGCCGGTTCGCTCCCGCGAGGAGGCGACCGATCGGCTCGATTCGGTCATGGCCGCCGTCGAATCGTGGGACGCACTGGACGAGGACACGCGCGAGACCGTTCTCGACGCCTTCGACGCGTACGACGGCAGCGAACGAACCGCGGTCGAGACGGCCATTTCCCTCCAACGAACCGGCGTGACCGACGGCGCGTTCGCCACGGTCGCCGACATCGACGCCGACGACCTCGCCGTCGCGGTCGGCGCGCTCGGGAAACTCGACGACGGCTCGGTCGCCGAGGGAGCGGACGAGGAACTCGACCGACTTCGGTCGGCGTTGCGTGCGGCCGAATGCCTCGAAAGCGGTGCGCTGGACGTGATCGAGTCCGTCCAGTCCGGCGACGTGCGGACGCCCGACGAGTTCCGCGAGAGCTACGTCGAGTACGTCGCCCGCGAAACGGACATCGAACCGCAGCGAATCCGCGACGCGACGGTCGGCGAGGCCACCGACGCGACGGATTTCGTCGGCGGGTCGCTCCGCGAACTCGTCGCGAAAACCGAGAGCGCGGCCGAGGAACGCGAAGCGAGAGTGGTCGAAGACCTCGAAACCGACATCGAAACCGCCCGCGACGCCATCGACGCCGCCGTCTCCGCCGTGAGCGACCTCGCGGTTTCGCTGTCGCTCGCCCGATTCGCCGACGCGTTCGACCTCACGCGTCCCGAGTTCGTCGATTCCGGCTTCGCGGTCGACGACGCGCGAAACCTCTTTCTCGCCACCGGGAACGGAGATGTCCAACCCATCACCTACGGCATCGGTGACCACCGAATCGCGGGACCGCCGAAAGGCGACCGGGTGACGGTGCTGACCGGCGCGAACAGCGGGGGGAAGACGACCCTGCTCGAAACTCTGTGTCAGGTCGGCCTGCTGGCACAGATGGGACTCCCCGTTCCCGCTTCGCGCGCGCAGGTGTCGATGTCTGACGCCATCGTCTTCCACCGCCGCCACGCGAGTTTCAACGCTGGCGTGCTCGAATCCACGCTCCGGAGCATCGTTCCGCCGCTCACGAACGACGGACGCACCCTCATGCTGGTGGACGAGTTCGAGGCCATCACGGAACCCGGAAGCGCGGCGAATCTCCTCCACGGGTTGGTGAGTCTGACCGTCGATAGGGGCGCGCTCGGCGTGTTCGTCACCCACCTCGCGGACGACCTGAACCCGCTCCCCGGACAGGCGCGCAAGGACGGTATCTTCGCCGAAGGGCTGAACGACGAGTTGGACCTGCTCGTCGATTATCAGCCGCGGTTCCAGACGGTCGGCAAGTCCACGCCGGAGTTCATCGTCTCGCGTCTCATCGCCTCCTCGGACGACCGGGCGGAACGCGCCGGGTACGACGTTCTGGGGCGCGCCGTCGGCGAGGCGCTGATTCAGGAGACGCTGGATTCGTGGGCGGACGCGGAGTAACTCACCCCTTCGGTCGTTCGAGCGATACCTCCATGCGGACGTTTGGTCCCGGTTTCGCGTATAAACCTTCGCACGTCGAAAATCGTGAGCGTCCCGCTCGTTTCGCGTTCAGTTCCGCTCTAGGTTCCGTTCGCCCCGTCCGAGACGGTCCTCCACGTCCTCGACCGTCTCGTTTTCCACGAGCCGTTCCAGTTTTCGTTCGAACTGCTCGTCCGTGAGTTCGCCGCGCGCGTACCTGTCCTTCAGCGTTTCGAGGGCCTCGCGGTTGTTCTCTTCCGCGCCGTGGCGTTCCGTCGGTTCGGCCTTCGTCTCCCGACCGTCCCTCCACGATTCTTCTTCCTCTTCCTCCTCCTCGTCGCCGAACAGCATCTCGACGATGGGAATGACGACGACGTAGCCGACCAACATCGCCGGAAGCCACCAACTCTGGTCGGTGAAGAGGGCGAGGAGCCAGAACCCCGTGACGAGAATCGACGTGATTTCCGTCGCGTTCTCGCGGAAACGCTCGCTCGGAGTGTCGCTCATATCGGTTCGTATCGTCGCCGGAACATAAAACGTCCTTTGTGTTCGTTCGAGTACCTTTTCGGCGAGACCACACGACCTTTGTTCCCGTTCTCACAACGATGGTGCATGGAACGTGACGACGACCCAACCGTTACGCGACTCACTCCCGACGAGGCGTTCGGGCTGCTCGGGGACGAGACCCGGTTCGAAATCTTGCGGGTGTTGAACGGGGCCGACGAGTCGTTGTCCTTCTCCGAACTTCGAACCCGCGTCGGTGCGGACGACCCCGGCGGATTCAACTACCACCTCGGGAAGCTCACGGGACAGTTCGTGCGGAAGACCGAGGCGGGCTACGACGTCGCACCACCGGGGGAACGGGTCGTCGGGGCCATCCTCTCCGGCGGGTATACCGCGGAGTTCAGCGGCGATTCCGTTCCGGTCGATGGGAATTGCCTCCACTGTGTGGGCCGATTGGAAGCGGTCTTCCGGGACCATGGAATCACCATCGACCGCTCGGACTGTGAGTGGATGTTCACTAACCCCGAAATTCCCGCGGGACTCATGGACGGAATGGACGCGGCGGCGGCACCGAGCGTCGTCGCTCGGTGGCTCCGAACCGTGGACGAGGCCGCCGAAGTCGATATGTGCACGAACTGCCACGGGCGGCTGGATTCGACGCTGTATCTCTCCGACGACGATGACGCTCCCGATTGGCTCGAAGGCAGCGGATTGGTCGGAATGGAGTTCTGCGAATGCACTCGCTGCGGTCACGTGTACAACAGGTCGGTTCAGCTGGCCGTTCTCTCGCACCCGCTGGTCGCCGCGTTCCACTACGAGCACGGCATCGACCTCCGCGAAACGCCGAGGTGGGAGCTTCCGTGGTTGGAGGCGGACAACGCGACCGTCGAGTCCACCGACCCGCTTCGTATCGCGGTTCCCACGACCCTCGACGGGGAAACGCGTACGTTCGTTTTCGACAGAGGGTTGGACGTCGTGGACCGATACGACGGGGAATAGATGACAACACAGGAAATGACAACCCAGGAGTAGAACCGCGCTTCTGTAATCTCATTCTACAAATATTTATTCCCGGCGGGTCGGTCGTTCCGTCCATGATGAACACGAACGAGAAACGAATCCCGAAGGGATGGCCGGAACCGACGCCCGAACAAGTGCGGGTGATGGTGCTCGGTACCTATCACATGGATAACCCCGGATTGGACGAGGTGAACGTCGATGCCGACGACGTGCTCGCCGACCACCTCGACCACAATAGGGTCGCCGCGATAGACGAATATCCCGACGAACCCGATTCCGACCCGTTCGAAGACCGTGACATCGATTCGGGTCGAAAGACGGAACTAGAACTCCCCGAGCACGACGCGGTACAGCGTGAGAGCGACGACCGGCTTTCGTCCTCGACGATTCCCGAGTACCTCGACTGGATCAACCAGAAGGAGGAACGCCGGTATAACCACGACTCCATGTTCGATGCGGGGATTCGTGCGGCGGACGAACCGTTCGGGAGTCCGGTCGCGCTCGCCTACTGGTACGAGCGGAACATTCGCATGGTTCACCACCTTTGGCGAGCGATGGATTCCGAAGACGACAGAATCCTGTTGCTCGTCGGGGCTGGCCACGTTCGCGTTCTCCGCCACCTCCTCACCGAAGCGCCGATGTTCTGCCCGGTCAGCCCGCTCCCGTATCTGCCCGCCAGCGGCTGACATTGCGCCGAAGTCGCCTAGCTTTAACCTCTCGAAACGTCTCGGTTGTGGCGTGTCTTTCAGGGTTCCCTCCCGGTCGGTTTCCATCGCCATCCTCCTCGTCGTCGTGACGAGCACGCTGGTCGCCGGGTGCACATCGGTACAAGAGACTCCGACGCCGCAGTCGGGCGAACCGACCTCGAATACGGGTTCCCAGAGCCAGACCAGCCAGTGGACGGTCACCATCACCCGCATCGTGGATGGCGACACCGTGGAGTTCCGCTACGCGAACGGAACGACGGATACGGGGCGACTCCTCGGCGTCGATACGCCCGAGGTACACACCGACAACGACCCGTCGGAGTTCGAGGAGGTACCGGACGACGCGAGCGGAGAGCGCTGTCTCCGCGACTGGGGGCACAAGGCGAGCGAGTTCGCCAGAGCGGAACTCGTGGACGAGCGAGTGACCATCACGCTGGACGCGAACGAGGGACCGCGGGGGTACTACGGTCGATTGCTGATTTACATCCGCGAGTCAGACGGGACGCGGTTTAACTACCAACTGGTCAAGCAGGGCTACGCGCGGGTGTACGACAGCGAGTTCACCAAGCGCGACCGGTTTTACGCCGCCGAGGCGAACGCACAGCAGCACGACGTCGGTCTCTGGGAGTGCACGAACGGAGGGGGGAGTGCGGACGGGAAAGGGAACACGGACGGGACGATGACGACGGATGGACGGACGACCCGAGTGGCGACCGACGGCGGCACGAGCGGCCTTTCCGTCGCTCGAATCCACGCGGACGCCGACGGAAACGACCACGAGAACCTGAACGACGAGTACGTCGTCCTGAAGAACGCGGGCGACGAAACGCTCGACCTCTCCGGGTGGACGGTTTCGGACGACGGCGGGCACACGTACCGCGTGCCGTCGGGCGTGACGCTCGCGGGCGGGGAGACGCTCACGCTCTACACGGGGAGCGGGTCGGACTCGGCGTCGGAACTCCACTGGAACGCCGACGCCGCGGTCTGGAACAACGGCGGGGATACGGTCGTCGTCCGGGACGCGACCGGAACGGTCGTCCTCCGACGGAAGTACGAGGGCTGAATCGGGTCGTTGTTCCCCGACACGGGCGGAGTAACAACGATTATCGCCGTCCCGCTCGGCCCCGCGTTTCGATAATACGTCCTTGTGCGTCGTAGCGAGGAATTATCGGCGTGAAGGATGACCCGGGCTTATTCCGTCTCCCGTGCTCCTCAATAGGGAGTCCATGACACGACCATTCGAACGCCACGGTCCACGGTCGGCAAGACGCGAACACCGCCGACGGTACACACGTCGCGACCTGCTCCGAACGACCGCGCTCGGCGGAACCGCCGCTCTCTCCGGGTTCGCTGGAATCGGCGTGGTGAGCGCGCAAGACGGTGGAAATAGGGAGACGGAGTTCACGGTGGAAATCCGCAACGTCTCCAGCAACGACACGCTCCAACCGCCCGACGGGGAGCGTCAACCGGTCCCGCTCTCGCCAGGCGTCTACGCCGTCTACCGCGGTGGCGACCCCATCTTCACCGCCGGGAAGCAGGGCGGCGCACGGGGACTCGAACAGCTCGCCGAGGACGGCGACCCGACCCGACTGGAGCGGTCCCTCGACGACCAACAGGGGGTCCAAAGCGACGTTTTCGACCGACCGGAGGGGAGTGACCAACCGGGCCCGCTCGAACCGGGGCAGACGTATCGGTTCGACTTCGACGCCCAACCGGGCGAGCGCCTGTCGTTCGCCACGATGTTCGTCCCGTCGAACGACCTCTTTTTCGCGCCGGGCGGCATCGGCATCCCGCTCTTCCGGAGCGGCAACCCCATCAGCGGCAACGTGACGTCGCAGGTGCTCCTCTGGGACGCGGGCACCGAACGGAACGAACAGCCCGGAACCGGGCCGAACCAGGCCCCGCGACAGTCCGCGCCGAACACAGGACCCGACGAGAACGCGCCGGTACAGCGGATATCGAGGGTCGATGACGGATTTCAGTATCCGGCAGTCGCCGACGTGATTCGCGTCACGGTACAGTCGAGGGACGCGTGATGGCGTGAGAACTGAGTGACGATACGCATTCTTTGCGACGTCGTGCGGGTGACGTGAGCGGTCGCCCCGAAGGCCGATCGCCGAACTTCCTCTTTCCGGAGCTTTACTTGCACGGGAACGGTGCGTTCGAACATGGAGTACAGAACTCTCGGCTCCACCGGCACGAAAGTTTCAGAACTGTGTTTCGGAACGTGGCGATTCGCCATGGAGTCGGACGGGACGGTCGAAACCGACTACGAGACGGCCCACGACCTGCTCGACACGGCGTGGGAGAACGGCATCAACTTCATCGACACCGCGAACGTCTACGGAAGCCCGAACGGCACCAGCGAAGAGTGGATCGGCGACTGGCTCGCGGACCACGACCGCGAGGATTTCGTCATCGCCTCGAAGGTGTACTTCCCGTTCGACGGGTGGGGCGAACCCGGCCCGAACGACTCCGGTCTCTCGCGTAAGCATATCCGAGCGCAAATCGAGGGCACGCTCGACCGTCTCGGGACGGACTACCTCGACGTTTACTACATCCACCGCTGGGACGAGGAGACGCCCATCGAGGAGACGCTCTCGACGCTGACCGAACTCGTCGAGGAGGGGAAGGTGAACTACCTCGGGGCCTCGACGATGGCCGCGTGGCAGTTGACCAAGGCGCTCTGGAAGAGCGACGTGAATGGCCTCGAACGCTTCGACGTGACACAGCCGATGTACCACGCGGCGGCGGGCGACGAAGTGCAGGACTACCTCGACGTCTGCGCGGACCAGGACCTCGCGGTCTGCCCGTACTCGCCGCTCGCTGGCGGGTTCCTGACCGGCAAGTACGAACGCGACGGCGACACGCCGGTCGGGTCGCGCGCGGACCTCGTGGACTACTTCGAGGACTACTACATGTCCGAGGAGGGCTGGGAGGTACTGGACGAGATTCGGGCCATCGCGGACGAACTTGACGCGACCCCGGCACAGGTCGCGCTCCGCTGGCTCATCCAACAGCGCGACTTCTCGTGTACGCCCATCGTCGGCGCGCGAACGGTCGAGCAACTGGAGGAGAACGTCGGCGCGGCCGACATCGAACTCTCGGCGGGACAGTACGACCGCATCGCCGACGCGAACTAAGGGTATCTTCCCGGCCGGTCGTCAGTGACAGCGTGGGAAAACATCATTATTCTTCGTCCCGTCTCTTTCCCGAGGTGTGTCCGAGTGGGGGAACGGACCGGCACACCGAATGGGGGATCCAATGCCAGATACGTATGTCGGCGCTATCGACCAAGGGACGACCGGAACGCGGTTCATGCTGTTCGACCATGACGGTCGCGTCGTCGAAAGCGCCTACGAGAAGCACGAACAGAAATACCCGGAACCGGGATGGGTCGAACACGACCCGCTCGAAATCTGGGAGAACACGCAACACGTCGTCACGACCGCACTGGACGAGGCCGACGTCGCTGCCGACCAGTTGGAGGCCATCGGCATCACGAACCAGCGCGAGACGACCCTGCTGTGGGACGCCGATAGCGGCAGTCCGATACACGACGCCATCGTGTGGCAGGACCGCCGCACGACCGACCGGGTTGAGCAGTTGGAGTCGGAGGGCAAGGTCGAGGACATTCGGGCGAAGACGGGGTTGGAACCGGACGCGTACTTCTCGGCGACGAAAGCCGAATGGCTGCTCGACAACACCGACCCGATAAAACTCCAACGCGCCCGCCCGGCGGACATCCGGGAGCGCGCCGAGGAGGGCGAAATCCTGTTCGGAACCATCGACTCGTGGCTGATATACAACCTGACGGGCGAGCACATCACGGACGTGACGAACGCGTCCCGAACGATGCTGTTCGACATCCACGAGATGGACTGGGACGACGAACTCTGTGAGGAGTTCAGCGTCCCGCGCGAGATGTTGCCCGAAGTCCGCCCGTCGAGCGACGACGAGACCTACGGCTCGACCGACCCCGACGGGTTCCTCGGCGCGGAAGTCCCGGTCGCGGGCGCGTTCGGCGACCAGCAGGCGGCGCTGTTCGGCCAGACCTGCTTCGACGCCGGGGACGCCAAGAACACCTACGGGACGGGGAGTTTCTTCCTGCTCAACACCGGCGACGAGGCCGTCGAGAGCGAACACGGCCTCCTCACGACGGTCGGGTTCCAGCGCTCGGGCGAACCGGTGCAGTACGCGCTCGAAGGCTCCATCTTCGTCACCGGCGCGGCCATCGAGTGGCTCGCGGACGTCGGCTTCATCGACGACGCGGCGGCCACGGAGTCGATGGCTCGAAGCGTCGATTCGACGGACGGCGTGTACATGGTTCCGGCGTTCACCGGCCTCGGTGCGCCACACTGGAACCAGCGCGCCCGCGGCACCCTCGTCGGGATGACGCGCGGAACTCGACCCGCGCACATCGTTCGGGCGACGCTCGAATCCATCGCCTACCAGACCCGCGACGTGGCCGAGGCGATGGAGGCCGACAGCGGCATCGACATCGAGTCGTTGAAAGTCGACGGCGGTGCGGTGAAGAACAACTTCCTCTGTCAGTTGCAGGCCGATATTCTAGGGGCGGACATCGTTCGCCCCGTGGTGGACGAGACGACGGCGCTCGGGTCGGCCTACGCCGCCGGACTCGCCGTCGGCTACTGGGACTCGACGGACGATCTCCGAACGAACTGGCAGGTGGACCGCGAGTTCGAGCCGAAGATGTCGGAAGCCGAGGCCGACGAGATGTACGACCGCTGGGAGGATGCCGTCGAGCGCTCCCTCGGTTGGGCGCGCGAGGGGGGTGCCTGAGATGACGAGCGACGCGGAAACCGAGGACGTCGAGGCCGCTTCCGGCGATAGTGAAATCGCCACCGATGGCGGAGAAGTCGCTACCGACGGCGGAGAGATGGAGGAATATTGGGGTGCGAAGTACGTCAACGAACTCGTCGGCACGTTCATCCTCATCCTCCTCGGCGACGGTGCGGTCGTCGTCTCGGTGTTGACGGGGGGCTTCGACCTGTTCGGCGTGGCCGTCCTGTGGGGATTCGCCGTGATGTTCGCCGTCTACTGGGTCGGCGGCGTCTCGGAGGGTCACATCAACCCGGCGGTGACGATTGCGAACGCCGTTTGGCGCGACTTCCCGTGGAAGCACGTTCCGGGCTACATCGTCTCCCAAATCGTGGGGGCGTTTCTGGCGGCCGGAACCCTGCTCGTCACGTGGTCGGGGTACTACCAGCAGTTCAGTCAGGCGAACAACGTCGTCCGCGGCCAGCCCGGCAGTTCGATAACGGGGATGACCCTCTGGACGTTCTTCCCGAATCCGGCGTTCGCGGGCGTGAAAGTCGGCGACTTCAACACGCTGAAGGAGGCGGCTTTCCTCGTCTCGTTCCCGCAAGCGTTCTTCAGCGAGGTGGTCATCACGGCCATCCTCGTCGGCGTCATCTTCGCGCTGGTGGACGACGACAATCCGATGGGAACGCGGGCGTCGCCCGGCATCGCGGCGTTCCTCATCGGGCTGACCGTCGCGGCGCTCGTCCAGTACGAAGCGCCCATCAGCATGGCGGCGTTGAACCCCGCTCGCGACCTCGGTCCGCGGATTCTGGGCTATCTCGCCGGGTGGGGGAGCGTCGCCTTCCCCGGACCGCGCGGCGGTTGGTGGCTCCCGTCCGTCTCGACCATCGTCGGCGGCATCATCGGCGGCGGCCTCTACGACTTCCTGACGCGTCGGTACGTCATCAGGCTCGAAGCCGAGGAGATAGAACCCGAGGAACCGGCGGTCCACGACGAGGAACAGGAACGCCCGGCGGGAGGGAGCTAGAGGGCCGCCGTGACGACTTCGGACGACCCAAAGCGTTCGACGGGTGCCTACCTCAGACTGGTGTTCCTCGACCCGGTGAGTCTCGTGGGACTGGCGGTCCTCGCGTCCGGGCTGGCGCTCGTCGCCATCTCCGCACCCGGAACGTCGGTTCACGAACCGCTGCTCGGCGGGTCGCTGATGCTGGTCGGCACCGTGTTGTTCGCGCTCGGCTACACCCGTGCACAGTGGGGGTTGCGGAAATGGCGTTGATGGCAGAAACGACGGCGGCGATAGCATGAAGCGGGTTCCGTTCCAATTGTCGACAATGAGCCGGATGGAACGTACCGTCACCATCGTCCCGGAGGCCGGACTGCACGCCCGACCAGCCGCGCGGTTCGTCACGATCGCAAACGAGTTCGACGCCGACTGTACCGTCTCCCTCGTGGACGGCGACCCAGTGGATGCCCGAAGCATGTTGTCGGTTACGACGCTCAACGCGCGGCAGGACGACGACGTTCACCTCGTCGCGGAGGGCGACGACGCCGAGGAGGCCCTCGACGCGCTGGCGGACGTTCTCACGACCCCGGAGGACGAAGAATCGTGACGACCGAACTTTCGGGAACAGGGGTGACGCCGCGCGCCGGCGTCGGCCGGGTCGTCTGGTATCGCGGGACGACCGATTTGGGCGACCCGCCTGACCCGACGACCGTCGACCCCGAGGAGGAACTCGCGGCGTTCGAATCGGCACAGGAAGCCGCCCACGAGGAACTCGAACGGGAGCGAGAACGAACGCGCGACCGCCTCGGCGAGGACGAGGCCGAAATCTTCGACGCACACCGGGCGTTTCTGGACGACCCGGAGATAACCGGCGGCATCGAGGCCGCCATCGAGAACGGCCTCCCCGCGCCGCACGCGATTCGACGGGCGTTCGAGGACCCCATCGCCCGCTTCGAGAACTTGGAGGGATCGATGGCGGAGCGGGCGGACGACCTCCGCGACGTGCGCGACCGACTGCTTCGACTCGTGACGGACGGCGACCGTACCGACCTCGGCGACCTTCCGAACGGCTCGATTCTCGTCGCCGAACGACTCACCCCGAGCGACACGGCACAGCTCGACCCCGACGCGCTCGCCGGATTCGCAACCATCTTCGGCGGTCGAACGTCGCACGCCGCAATTTTCGCCCGGTCGCTCGGTATTCCCGCCGTGGTCGGCGTCGGCGATGAACTCGCCCAAGTCGGCGACGGGCGGGAGCTGCTGGTTGACGGCGAGGACGGAACGGTCGTCATCGACCCCGACGACGACGCCCGGAGCCGGATTTCGGACGCGGAGGCGGCCGTCGTCGCAGAGCACGTCTCGACGGCGGACGGACGCGAAATCGAAGCCGCGGCGAACGTCGGGACGCTCGCGGAACTCGACGCGGCCGCGGAGCAGGGAGCCGACGGCATCGGTCTCTTTCGAACCGAGTTCCTGTTCCTCGATCGCGACGCTCCCCCGGACGAGCAAGAGCAGTACGAAGCCTACACCGCGGCGCTGACCGCGTTTCCCGGCGAGCGGGTCGTCGTCCGAACGCTCGATGTCGGCGGCGACAAACCTATCCCGTACCTCGACGCGCCCGCCGAGGAGAACCCTTTCCTCGGCGTGCGCGGGATTCGACGCTCGCTCGCTTCCGATTCGGACCTGTTCGACACCCAGTTGCGCGCCCTGCTCCGGGCCGCCGGTGACGACGAAGACGCGGACGGCTCCCTCGCCGTAATGTTCCCCCTCGTCGCCACCGTCGAGGAGCTGGACGCCGCGCTTTCCCGCGTCGAATCCGTCGCCGAGGAACTGGCCGCCGATGGCATCGACTACGCGATTCCCGAACTCGGCGTGATGATAGAGACGCCGGGGTCCGTGTTCGCGGCCAAAGCCCTCGCAAAACGGGTGTCGTTCCTCAGCATCGGCACGAACGACCTCACGCAGTACGTGATGGCCGCTTCCCGCGAGAACGACCGGACCGCGGACCTCCACGACCCGCTGTATCCCGCCGTCCTCCGCGCGATTCGCCGAACGGTGACGGCGGGCCACGACGGAGACGCGTGGGTCGGCATGTGCGGCGAGATGGCCGGCGACCCCGACCTGACGGAACTGCTCGTCGGCTTGGGACTGGACGAGTTGAGCATGAGCGCCATCACGGTTCCCGACGTGAAGGCGAACGTCCGCGAGGTCGATGCCGACGACGCGCGCGAGCACGCCGAGCGAATCCTCGACGCCGAAACGCGGTCGGAAGTCCGTCGGCTGCTCTCGGCTGAGAGTTCGGCGTAAATAGATGCGTATCGCCTGACTGCGCCACCCTCGAAACTGGTCGATTTCTCAACATTTATTGTTCGTCCCGAATCACGAAGGTGTATGCAGCCCCGCAAACATCGACGGAGGGTTCGGCAGTTGCTCACCCTCATCGTCGTCCTCCTCGCGCTCTCCACGCTGACCGTTCGGACGTACGTCTCCCTCGAATACGGCTGGGACTCCGGACTCGCCTTCGACCTCATCGGCTACCTCGGCTGGGCGGCCGTCGGGGTTGGACTGCTCTCGGTCGTCACGAGTTTCGGCCGGGACGCCATCGAACGGGTGCAGGCTCGGTACGCCGCCGAGCCGTAATCGACCGAAACACGGTCGAGGGCGTCCCCGTCGGCGACTTACAGCTTCGAAATCTCCGCCGCTTCTTCCGCCGCTTCGAGCACGGATTCGACGGTCGCCTTCGGACTCGTGGCCGCGACCGCCGCGTTGACCGCGCCTTCGAGAATCGGTGCGTCGGCGATTTCGGCCTCCACGTCGGCCATCTCGATGGCGAGTTCCGTGTTCATCACCGCGCTTCCCAAATCGACGAGGACGACGACGCCCTTCTCGTCGGCGAGCGCGTCCAACGCCTCCTGAATCACCGGCGTGCTCGTTCCGAGGCCGCCGTCCGGGTCGCCCCCGACCGCCTCGATGGATACGTCGCCCGCCATCTCGGCCGCGACTTCTCGAATCCCTTCCGCGGCGCGTTCGCTGTGGGAGACGACGACGAGGCCGACCATTCAGACCCCCTCCGGTCCGCCGTCGCCGGGCGTCGGTTCCTCGTCCGGCACCGTCGGCGACGTCGCGTCCGCTTCGAGACTCCCGTCGCCGAGGTACTCGACCGCCGTCTCCTGCAGTTCCTCGACGATGCACAGGGTGCTCGTCGCGCCGGGGTCCTGATGGCCGACCGACCGCCACCCCAGATACGACGCCCGGCCCTTCTTCGCCCGGATGGGCGTCGTGAAGTCCACGCCGCGTTGGCACGCATCGACGGCCTTCGTCAGCGCCTCGACGGGTTCGAGGTCGTCCTCCTCGATGGACTTCTTGTAGGTGTGGACGGCGGGCGTCAGCGCGTCAACCATCGTCTTCGCGCCGACCGGCGCGTCACCCCTGTCCTGCACTTTGTCCAGGAACGCCTCGGCGAAGGCCACTGTCGATTCGGCCGTGATGCCGTCTTCTAACTCCGCGCTGGCGCTCATGAACGACCCGCCGTACAGCGGTCCGGCGGCCCCGCCGACCTCCGAGATGAGCGTCACGCCGACCGTTTTCACGAGTTCGGCGGCGTCGGCGTCGTCCATCCCGTCCGTCTTTTCGAGGACGGCCTGAAACCCGCGGTCCATGTTCGCGCCGTGGTCGGCGTCGCCGATGGCCGAGTCGAGGTCGGTCAAGTACTCCTTCTCTTCTTCCATCCGCGCCGCGACGCGCTCGATTGCGGAACGCACCGCTTCCCGCTCCGTTGCTGTGTCAGCCATTGCTTGCTGGAAGCACGCGGCGCGATGGGGTAAAGCTTCGCTCGGGTCGAGTGGTTGGTTACGTTCCGTGGCGGGATACCCCACGCGCACCGAGTTGACTCGTGGTGTCTCGGCCGCTCTCGTGCGGGACGGATGAAACGCATCGCACGCTTCACGAAGGACTGTACCTATCGCTACAGCCTACCTTCGTGTCGCTACGGGGGGTGGTCTCGGTACTTCGTCCGAGTCGGCCAGCGTCGTCTGGCCCCAGATAACCGTAATCGCTACGGCGACCCCTATCCAGAGCAGAATCGCGATGGCATCCGTTCGTCGCGTGACGTGGACGATTTCGCCGGTGAAGTTGATCATTCCGTGCAGGAGGATGATGGCGAGTATGCTTCGAGACGTGTTGTTATACACCCACGTAAACACCACTGACAACGGGACGACCCCGACCATGAACAGCCAGAACTCCACCGTCCCGACGCCGAGTCCCTGCTGATACGACCCCGAGATGAAGAACAACGGGAGGTGCCAAATCGCCCAGACGACGCCGAGAATCAGACTCGCTACGAGGGCGGACCAACGAAGTTGAAGCCGGTCTAATACGTACCCGCGCCACCCCAATTCTTCGACGAAGGGGGGAAGCGTCGCAAAGAAAACCGCTGGAACGAGCGAGAGGGGATTCGCGGCAAATCCTTGGACGCCCTCGCTCCAGATTGCGCCCGTCCCGCCGAATAGAATATCCACGACGGCCGCGATGACGTTCACCACCGGTGCGAGCAGGAGTATCACGAGCACCCACTGGATGCCAATCGGTCGAACGTTCGTTAGACGTCGCCAGTAATCCGTTCGACCCCGTTCATCGTACACGAGATACGTAAATCCGATTCCGGCGATTCCGGGGCCGGAAAGCCCCGCCAGTAGCAGTAGAACTCCTCCTCCGCTGTCGAAACTCAAATCGAGCGTGACGGCGAGTAGCCAGAACGACCACGTGATGGCGAACGTAACGGCGAAGAACAGCCACGGGTTCGTGACGAACGTGGCCGTGCTGTCACCCGTCGTTCGTGCTGTTTCGGTCATATTGACGCTGCTCTCTTTTCTCAACCCCTATTTCGACTTTTGTATACGATGGCACTGAGATGAAATATATCTGCGCTCTAAATAGAGCTGCTCGCGGTAAACGAAATTTTGCCCCGGTTACTCGGTCACCGTCAGCGCGGGTGTCTCCGCCGGATGCGCCAGCAACTCCTTCAACTCGTCGTCCAGCACCAGCACGGTAACCGAACAGCCCTGCATGTCGAGCGAGGTCATGTAGTCGCCGACCCACGCGTCCCACGTCTCCAGTCCCCGGTCGTCCAGCATCGACTGGAGCTTTCGGTTCACGATGTACAGTTCCGACAGCGGCGTCCCGCCCATCCCGTTGACGATGGTGGCGACTTCGGCACCCTCGTCGGGGTCGAGGTCGTCGAGGACGTTTTCGGTCAGTCGCTCCGTTATCTCGTCCGCCGACATCATCTCGACGCGTTCGACGCCCGGTTCGCCGTGAATCCCGATGCCGAGTTCGATTTCGTCGTCACCGAGGTCGAACGTCGGTTCGCCCTTTTCCGGCGTGATACAGGAGGTCAGCGCGGTGCCCATCGTCGCCACGTTGTCGATAACCTTCTGGGCGACGCGCTGTACGTCGTCCAAATCGCCGCCCTCGTCGGCCATCGCGCCCGCGACCTTGTGGACGAAAATGGTACCACAGACGCCGCGCCGCCCGGAGGTGTACAGCGAATCCTCGACCGCCACGTCGTCGTTGACGACGACTTTGGCGACGTCAACGTCGGATTCCATCTCGGATAGCTCCCCCGCCGTCTCGAAGTTCATCACGTCGCCCTCGTAGTTCTTGATGACCATGAGGACGCCCTCGCCGCCGTCACAGGCCTGTACCATCTCGCTCACCTCGTCGGCGGTCGGCGAGGTGAACACCTCGCCCGCCGCCGCACCGTCCAACATCCCCGGCCCGAGATACCCCGCGTGCGTCGGTTCGTGGCCGCTCCCGCCGCCGCTCACGACCGCGACTTTCCCCTCGACCGGCGCGTCGCGTCGAACGAGCACGTTCGAGTCCTCGAGCCGCCGTACTTCGTCGGGATGTGCCGCGACCATCCCGTCCAGCATCTCGTCCACGACCGCCGACGGTTCGTTGATGAGTTTCTTCATGTGTCGTGTTACCATCTACTCCAGGGCGCATAAGGATTCCCTCGAATCGCGCGGCAGGCGCGCCAGAACGGGTCTTGGTTCCAACTTCCGTCCCCACTACTCCTTCCGATAGAATCCGAGGCGCACCCAACGCTTATACTATGTCAGAACTTCTATAGGTAAACTAGAGCACATTCATGGCACGGTTCGACTCCGACGAGCGCGAAGTGCGGGTACGGCAGGAGCGTGAGCGTGCGTCCGTGCATTCGACACGGAACGTTTCCGACCTCATCGTTTCGTTCGGTGCCGACGATGCGAAACGACGCGCGAGCGCCGCGTGGACCCTCGCGGAGGTCGCGGCCAACGACCCCGAACGCGTTCCCGTCCCCGACCTCACGCAGGCCATCACCGACGACGACCAGTGGGTACGACGCGGTGCGACGTGGGCGCTCGCGGAGGTCGCACAAGCGGACCCGAGAAGCGTCAAACCGACCATGGAGCACGTCTCCGATTTGGTCGAAGACGGTGACCCGCTGGTGCGCGAAAACGCAGTCGTCCGTTGCGGGCGTCGCCGAGGAGTATCCGCGGACGGCGGAACCGGTGTTCGATTCCCTGCTCGAACTCCGGGACGAGGGGAACGGGACCATCCGTCGATACGCGACCGAGGCGCTACAGCACATCTCCAACGCGCTCTCGGGGGCGACGTTGGACGGCGACCCGGTCGTCATCAGCGTGGCCGACCCGGACGTGGCGGCGCTGTTCCCGCCCGGTGCCAACGTCGTCCAGTTGGGGACGGCCGACACGGAATCCGGGAAACTCCGCATCGACCCCGCCTCGGCGATTGACGAGGACTCGACGCCCCATCAGGCGTCCCAGCGAACCGTCGGTTCCGGGTCCGAGTCCGGGCCGCCGTCTCCCGACGACATCGAATCGTCGCGTTCGCTTCCTGTCGAGTACGAGGACTTCGAGAAACTGCGGTCGGTCGGTCGCTCCCCGCTCGTCACCGCGCATCACGCGCGCGCTGCGACCCCCGCGAGCAACACGCCATGACGACCCTGTTCACGCTGCGCTCGGACCGCAGGGAGGAACCGCTGGTCGAGTCGTTCTTCGACGCGATAGACCGCTGGGAGGCCATCGACGACCACGACCACGTGCTGACGGTCCGGGCACGCGGCGACGAACCGCTGTGGGTCGCGACGGAGTTCACGGGCGGCGGCACGCTCGCCGACCACTTCGACGCCGGACTGGACGCCTCGCTTTGGTTCGCTCACAGCATCGTCAGGACGGTTTCACACGCTCACGCGGTCGGCGTCGTTCACGGCGGCCTCTGTCCCCCCTCGATTCGGTTCACGAGGACGTTCGGTTCGACGTGGCCCGTCCCGAAAGTCGGGGACTGGGGACTCGCCGACGTGATGACCGAGTTCAACCTATCGCCCGTCCCGTCGACCTACGCGACACCGGAGCACCTCGACCCCGAGTCGTTCAGCGGTATCGACCACTCGACCGACGTGTACGGTCTCGGGGCGGTTTTGTACGCCCTTTTCACCGGCGATGCGCCCTTCGCGGGCGACCCCCATCTCGTCGTGAAACGGGTCACCGCGGACGACCCGCCGACGCCGACCGACGTGAATCCCGACCTTCCGACGGAACTGGACGGTCTCCTCGAACGCGCGCTGGCGAAACGGAAACCGAACCGCTACGAGACGGTCGACGACGTTCGAGTCGCGCTCGAACACGTCATCGACGCTACCTCTCCAGAACTGATGGGTCGAATATATTAAATAACCGCGCGCTCATATCGAGGCACGCAGATGGTCATCTCACTCGCCCAGGTCGGCGCTGACGCCAGCGGGAGCGTCGTGCGGTTCATCGGTTCGGGGCTTCTTTCTGTCTCGGCCGCTATCTTCGGTTTCTACGCGTTCCGCAATCTCCGGTTGAACCGCTTGGAATCCCAGCGACCGTTCTGGCGGTATCTCGTCTCCATCGGCGTCGCTGGGGTGCTGTACGGCGCGCTCGGAATGGTCGGCGTGCTCTCTCCCGGTCGATGGCTCCTCGCGCTCGGTCACGCGGCGTTTCTGTTCTGCACCGTCTTTCTCGCGTTTGCGATGCGTGAACTGTACTACAACAGCACGTTGGCCCCGCCGTCGGACGAACGACGGATTCCGCTCTCGCAACTGCGCCGAATCGAGGTCGGTTTCGTCGGTATCATCCTTCTCGAACTCGTCGTCGTCCTGCTCCTCGGTCACGGTTCGGTCGTCTCGCTCGTCAAAGGTCTCGGAAGCCTCTCGTTTGCGGTCTACGGCCTCGTCTTCGCCGAGCGGTTGGAGTCGCTCGCACGCGGAACGTCCATCGACACGCTCCGTCGTCACCTGCTTCCGGTTCTCGTCTGCTCCGGCCTGCTCGGACTCGCCGACCTCGGCGTCGTCGTGGGCGTCGAATCGTTGCTCGTCAGCAGCGTCGAGAGCGTCTTCGTCGTGATGATCGGCGCGTTCCTGCTCACCGCGACGATTCGGCTCCAGCAAAACGTTCGGGGTCTTTCGACGCGGTAGTCCTCGTTTTCAATCGAGGCGCGCCATCTCCTCGTCCGTGAGGTCGATGTGCGACGCCGCGACGTTCTCGTGGAGGTGGTCCACGCTCGACGTGCCCGGAATCGGCAGCGTGACCGGCGAGTGATGGAGGAGCCACGCAAGCGCTATCTGTCGGTCCGAGGCACCGTGGTCCGCCGCGATGTCGTCGAGCACGTCGGCTTTGTCGCCGAGGTCGCCCGCCCCGAGCGGGAACCACGGGATGAAGCCGATGTCGTACTCCTCACAGGCTTCGAGCACGTCCTCGTGTTCGCGGTTGCCGACGTTGTACCGGTTCTGTACCGTGGCGATATCCACGATGTCGCGTGCTTCCTCCAACTGCTCGACGGAGACGTTGCTCAGGCCAACGTGTCGGACCTTCCCCTCGTCTTTTAGCTCCGCGAACGTGTTCACGGTGTCTTCGAAGGGGACGTCGGGGTCCGGGCGGTGGTACTGATACAGGTCGATAGTGTCTACGTTGAGCCGGTCGAGGCTACCGAGGATGGCGTTTCTGATGTATCCCGGCTCGCCGCACTTCGGCCACGAGCCGTCGCGCTCGTCGCGCCAGAGGCCGCCCTTCGTGGCGACCACTAGGTCGGACGGGTAGGGGTGGAGCGCCTCCCCGATGAGCCGCTCGCTCACGGCCGGGCCGTAGGAGTCCGCGGTATCGATGAAATTGGTCCCGGTCGAGACGACCTCGTGCAGGATGCGGCGCGCTTCCTCCTCGTCGTCGGGCCGTCCGATGATGTCCTCGCCGGTGAGACGCATCGCGCCGTAGCCGAGTCGGTTGACCGTCAGTTCGCCGCCGATGTCGAACGTGTCGCTTTCGTTTTCGAGTGTCACGTCGCTAGCTGTGGATTCGAAGGAGGTAACGTTTTTTGGCGAACAATGCGGGGCCGTTGTTTCAGGGACGTGGCCCCTCCGCGAAAACGGTTCCATTCAGCGGCCGATGAGGGAATACCTATAAACCGCTTCCGCTCATGCCTGCTAGTATGTCACAGGAAGTCGCCGGATTTGACGACGATTCCGGTCTGCCGCCCGCCGTCGTAGAGGGGATTCAGACGTTCAAGGCGGGAATCGTGAGTACTGCTGTCATGCTGTTCATCTTTCTCGTTTCGGAGGCGGAAACGGGCTTCAATCTGGGCGTTCCGGCCGCGATAGCGAAGTTCGTCGGAATGGACGGTGAACCCTACCTCGGGTTCGCCGTCTTCGTCTTCGCCGGTGTCGTCGTTTGGCCCCTGCTGTTCGCGGCGATAGAGGACCGATTCAAAGCGATTCCGGGCGGCGACGACATCGGCGTTCGCGGCATCTTGTTCGCGCTCCTGCTGTGGCTGGCGTTCCTCGGCCTCGGGTCGATGGGACTCCAAACAACGCGAGCAGGACCCCGGTGTAGCCGTCGTAGAACGCGAGAACGAACCCCGTCCAGAGGACGAATCCGTAGGGAATCCCCCTCGTCGCGTACGTCTCGCCCGGCAGGTAGGACCCGATGGAGACGAACAGGAGCGGCCACGTGATCATCCCGCCGCCGAGGAAGATGACGTACCCGACGGCCGCTGGATTCGAGGGAAGGAGCACGTCGGCACCTGTGAGCCGCGCCAGGACGGAAAACGAGTTGAGGTCGAACGCGCCGAGGGTCGTCCCGACCAGCAAAACGGCCGTCATGACGGCGGTGCCGACGAGGCCGCCGATGGCACCGATGAACCCGTCCGTGATGATGCCGGAGAGACTGTCGAAATCGGGTTCCGCGACGTCCTCGCCGACCTCGACCTCCACGGTCGCTTGTGTGTCATTATCAACCATGGTAGAGCGTACGACCCGCACCATCAAAAACCGTTCTTCCGTCACGAATCCGAGAGTTCGGGGCGCGGAGACGCGTTCGAACGGTGCGGAACGATGTCGGTGATGCGAAGCGTATCCGTCACTCCACGACGCTCGCCATGAGGTCAGGGAGAACGTCGGTCACGTCCCCGCGAACGTCGAACGCGGCGGTGGGACTGAACGGGGTTTCGTCGAAGTTGATGACGGCCGTCGTCGCTCCGCCGCGGTCGGCGGTTCGCGGGAGCGACGCCGCCGGTTCGACCGTGAGCGACGACCCGATGGCGAGGAACACGTCCGCCCGTTGTGCGTAGCGGCGAGCGCGATAGAGCGTGTCCTCGTCCAACCGCTCACCGAACAACACCACGTCCGGTTTGAAGAGGCCGCCACAGTCGCCACATCGAGGTGGCAGTTCGCCGGATTCGATACGACGACGAACCGGGGCGGCGTCCGTTCGCCGCCCGCACTCTTCACAGACGACGCGGTGGGCGTTGCCGTGTAGTTCGAGCAGTTCCGCGGCTATCGAATCACCACGGCCGCCGCGCGCGTGGAGGCCGTCCGTGTTTTGCGTGATGATGGCGTCTAGCTGCCCATCGTCGGCGAGTTCGGCGAGCGCATCGTGGGCCTCGTTGGGTTCGATGTCGCCGCCGAACATCGTCTCGTGGAGCGCGAGGCGGTCAGACCAGAACGCGGCGGGGTCGGCGCGAAACCGTTGGTAGTAGAAATCTTCCGGGTCGAACCGATTCCAGAGACCCGAATCGCTTCGGAAGTCGGGGATTCCTGACGCGGTACTCATCCCCGCACCCGTAAACGCGACGACGGTTTCGGCGTCGCGGATGCGGTCCGCGAGCCGAGCGATGTCGTTCATGTCACTGTGTCAGTGGCAGCGGGATTGTATAGTTGTGGAAATCCGCGGGTGAGCCAACCGCGATAGTTCCAAAACGATGGTGAAAGAATCGTGTACCGACCGAATCACGTCATTTCGCCTGCCAACCGGTTTATGGTTCCCCCGCGTATCTGTGCACATATGACCCGAATCGTCGCTGGAACCGACAGCGCCGAGACGAGCGAGAAGCTCTGTGACTACCTCGAATCGCGGCTTACCGAAGCCGACGAGGTTCACGTCCTGAACTCCCTCCACGGCGGAAACGACGAGGAGATGGTCGAACAGGGACGGGAGGCGCTCTCGATGTTCGAGGACCTCCTCGGCGAGACGTTCGACGTCGAGACGGAGCAGAACACGAACGCGAGCGACCCCGCCCACGACCTGCTCACCGCCGCAGACGAGTACGACGCCGACGAAATCGTCCTCGGCCTGACTCAGAAACGGAGCCCCGCTCAGAAGGTGTTGTTCGGTAGCAACACCCAATCCGTTCTCATGCAGACCCGGCATCCGGTCGTCGGCGTCCCGCTTCGAAAGTCCAGATAAATATCGACGACCGTTTTCATCGACTGGGAACGGCCCAGTCGGTTAAGACACGTCCGTCCCAAGTGGGATTACGAGCCGCATTGCACCGTGAAATCACGACCGACAGTTACCGAAATTTGGTAGAGACACGACCACAATGAATCTCCTCGGAGAAGCCGCGGCCGGTGTCGGACTCGGACTCACGCTGGTCGCCGCCGCGCTCTTGCTCGCTCGTTCGATAAACATCAAAGAAGCAATCAAAACCAAGCAGACGCCGAAGACCGACGGCGGCTACGTCAGCGGATTTCCGGCCGGGTACGGAAAACCGACCGGTCTCGTCCGGTGGCTGACGACCGTCGACCACAAGGACATCGGCCTGCTCTATCTGCTGTTCGGAAGCGTCGCGTTCTTCTGGGGTGGCATGGACGCGATGATGATTCGGACGGAACTGTTCACGCCGGAAGTGGACGTGTGGAACGCCACGACCTACAACGGCCTGTTCACCATGCACGGCCTGACGATGCTGTTTTTCTTCGCCACGCCCATCCTATTCGGATTTGCGAACTACTTCCTTCCCCTCCTCATCGGCGCGGACGACATGGCGTTCCCGCGCATCAACGCCATCGCCTTCTGGCTCCTCCCGGCGGCGTTCCTGCTGGTCCGGTTCGGCCTCGTCTCCGACATCTTCGGGCACGTCATTCAACCCGTACTCGGAAACGCGGCCGCAGAGCCGTTCTTCAGGCTCGAACCGCCGACGACGGGATGGACGATGTACACGCCGCTTTCGAGCCAACAGACGAATCCGATGATCAACGTGATGCTCCTCGGCCTGCACCTCTCCGGCCTCAGCACCACGATGGGAGCCATCAACATCATCGCGACGACGTTCACGCAGAAGGACGTGGAGTGGGCCGAACTCGACATCTTCTCGTGGACGCTGCTCACGATGAGCGGCCTCATCCTGTTCGCGTTCCCGCTGCTCGGCAGCGCCATCATCATGCTGCTGTTCGACCGCGTGTTCAGCACGACGTTCTTCGCGTTGAGCGGTGGCGGGCCGCTCCTCTGGCAGAACCTCTTCTGGTTCTTCGGGCACCCGGAGGTGTACATCCTCGTCCTCCCGCCGATGGGGTTGATAAGCCTCATCCTGCCGCGCTTTGCGGGGCGGAAGCTGTTCGGGTTCAAGTTCGTCGTCTACTCGACGTTGGCCATCGGCGTCCTGTCCTTCGGCGTCTGGGCGCATCACATGTTCACGACCGGGATGGACCCGCGCCTCAGGGCGAGCTTTATGGCGGTGTCGCTGGCCATCGCGGTGCCCAGCGCCGTCAAGGTCTTTAACTGGATTTCCACGATGTGGAACGGGGACATCCGCCTGACAGCACCGATGCTGTTCTGCATCGGGTCGATAGCGACGTTCATCATCGGGGGCGTGACGGGCGTCTTCCTCGCCTCGATTCCGGTGGACCTCATGCTCCACGACACCTACTACGTCGTCGGCCACTTCCACCTCATCATCATGGGGCTGATTCCGTTCGCCATGTTCGCGGCGGTCTACTACTGGTTCCCCATCTTCACCGGCCGAATGTACAACAGAACCCTCGCAAAGGTCCATTTCTGGATCACGTTCGTCGGCGTCATGCTGACGTTCAACACCATCATCGTCCTCGGCATGATGGGCTTACCGCGTCGCTACGCGAGTTACCCGCCGCAGTTCGCGTTCCTCCAGCAAGTCGCCACCGTCGGCGCGTTCATCATCGCGCTCGGCACGCTGGTTTGGGTGTGGAACATGCTCCAGTCCTACCGGAACGGACCCATCGTCACCGACGCGGACGTGTGGAACCTGAAGGAGTACGGCTTCTTCTCCCGCGAGTGGCAGTGGTTCGAGGAACGGTTGGAATAGTCAAATCACGACTCCTTCTTATCGCGTGAATCGGCCGTAGAAGACCCCCAACGAGTAGCCGTAGGCGAGGTGTGCGAGCAGGCTGAAGACGATGTAGAGGAAGAAAAACGCGCCCTCCAGTTGGAGTCCCATCGACCCGAGGCCGAGGAACGCCAGCCACAGCAGGAGCGCGAACAAGATGCCGCGAACGCCGATGTCGTCGCCGCCCGGAATCGCTTTGAATCGGTCCTCTATCGCCGCGAACAGCAGGGGCCAAACGACGACACCGGCGAAGACGAAGACGGCGAACCCGAGGTAGGGTTCACCGTCCATTCCGACGAACTTCGCTATCGCGGCCGGAACGCCCAGATTGAAGCCCGTTTCCGCCTCCGAAACGAGAAAGATGAACAGCATGACAGCAGTACTCACGATTCCCGCCTTGAACGTCTGAATCCCCTCTACGACGGCGGGCGGCAGACCGGAATCGTCGTCAAATCCGGCGACTTCCTGTGACATACTAGCAGGCATGAGCGGAAGCGGTTTATAGGTATTCCCTCATCGGCCGCTGAATGGAACCGTTTTCGCGGAGGGGCCACGTCCCTGAAACAACGGCCCCGCATTGTTCGCCAAAAAACGTTACCTCCTTCGAATCCACAGCTAGCGACGTGACACTCGAAAACGAAAGCGACACGTTCGACATCGGCGGCGAACTGACGGTCAACCGACTCGGCTACGGCGCGATGCGTCTCACCGGCGAGGACATCATCGGACGGCCCGACGACGAGGAGGAAGCGCGCCGCATCCTGCACGAGGTCGTCTCGACCGGGACCAATTTCATCGATACCGCGGACTCCTACGGCCCGGCCGTGAGCGAGCGGCTCATCGGGGAGGCGCTCCACCCCTACCCGTCCGACCTAGTGGTCGCCACGAAGGGCGGCCTCTGGCGCGACGAGCGCGACGGCTCGTGGCCGAAGTG